>NZ_JBFEGN010000159.1:0-3882 GCF_047228825.1 Siminovitchia jepli | reverse complement strand
GATTATACGGGAGTTGGAGCGATTATACGGGAGTTGGAGCGATTATACGGGAGTTGGAGCGATTATACGGGAGTTGGAGCGCTGCCCGCCCGCATTTGCGGCCGGGGCAGCGCCTCCCAATAAGCCGAGAGATCCTGCCATTCTCCCGGTTTTTACTGATCGCTTTTACGCGGCATGAATGGCCACCAGTTTGCTTTTCCCAACAAGTTGATGAGCACGGGTACAAATAACGGCAGGACGATCAAAGCGTAAAACAGTAATCCCGACAGTACCAATGTTGCGATTTGCAGCATGGACAGAACGCCCGAAGGAAGCATCGCGGCAAAGGTACCAGCCAAAATAACAGCCGCACTCATGATGACGGTGCCCATATTTTTCATGGCGAGCATAATGCCTGTTTTGACGTCGAGTTCTTTGTATTCGGAAAAGCGGTCCATCAAAAAGATGGAATAGTCGACGCCCAGGGCAATCAAGATGACGAATCCAAAAAACGGGGTAACCCAGTTGATTCCAGGGTATCCAAGGATGTTGACGAAAATGACTTCCGTCATGGCGATCGATGAATAATAGGTTAATAGCAGCGATGCAATAATGTAGACCGGCATGACGAGCGACCGCAGCAAAATGACCAAAATGATCACTATGCCGGCCATCATGAACATGACGGTTTTTGAATAGTCCGCATCAGACATGGACTCTAAATCCTTGTTCATGCTCGTTACGCCGCCAATGCCGACGTTTGCCTGTTCTAATTTTGTATCTTTTACAACCTTTTCAACCGTTTCTTCAATATCGGAAATCATATCCATCGATTGCTTGGCGTACGGGTTGGAATCAAGGACAATGTCCATCGTTGTCATCTTTCCGTCTTCAGACATGTATATATCAAAGACACGCTGGAATTCCTTGTCTGTCAGCAACTGGTCCGGAATATAAATTCCTGATTGCTGTAAATCCGTATCTTTTGCCAGGTTGGACAAGTGGTCTTTTGCTTCGCCCAATCCGTCTTCTATTTGTCCAAGTCCTTTGCTGCTTTCGGATAATCCATCGCTTAATTCATTCAGTTGACTTCCCACTTGGCCAAAGCCCGATTGAAGCTGCTCCTGGCCGCTGGCAATTTCGCCCATTCCCGCTACGATCTCGGGAATTTTTCCGACGACCTGATGTTGGCCTGAAGCAGCGGCACCTAAACCGGACTCAAGCTCCTTCAAACCTTTCTCTATTTCTTGTAGGCCTGAAGAAAATTGGCCGAGCCCGTCAGCCATTTTCGTTAAGTGGCTGTTGGCCGTTGCAAGACCTGTTCGGACTTTTTCCAGTTCGCCATTAAGAGCGGACACCGTTCCTCCTGCAACCGCAACCTGTTTCGTCGCATTCCCCACAATGGATTGAATTTCGGCGAAATTCGGATCGTTCATTATCTCGGGATGTTTTTGCACGAGTTTACCAAGCGGCTCTTCCAATGACATGAGTTGATCCTGCGCTTCTTGCAATGTCGATGGTATTTTTCCATATTCAGAGATTAATTGTGCCAGGCCAGCCTGGGCCTGCTCATACCCTGCCAGCAGTTCCTTTGTTCCCGCCTGCAGCTCGGCCGCCTGTTGGCTTGCTTCGCCCGCTCCTTTTTTCAGCTCACCTGCCCCGGCTGTACCTTTGCGGATTCCATCTTCAATACTGCTTAACGCCGTTTGGAGCTGCCCGACACCGGACTGCAATTCTTTCGTCCCTTTTTGCAGTTCCCCGATTCCGCCTGTTGCTTTTTCCAGATCCGGTTTGGAATCCTTGATCGAAGTGGCGGCTTCGTTCAACCCATCTTTGATTTTCGATATGCCGTCCGTCCCTTCACCGATCCCTTCACCAAGTTGGTCCGCCTGTTTTTTGACATAAATTTCTTCCAGTTTATCGCCTGTCGGCCTTGTAACACTGCGGACTTTTTCCACATGGTCAAGCTTTTCCAAATCGTTGCCGATCAACTCTATCAATGTTAAATAGTCTTTTGTTTTCATCGGATCGTCATTTTCAATGACAAGTTTAACCGGCATGAGCTCCCCGGGACCAAAACTGTCCTCAACGATCTTGAATCCTTTGACGGAATCATATTCGTCGCCGATTTCATCCAGCGAATTAAACGAAAGATCACCATCATAGCCAACGAGGAGCGGTACAGTAAAAATAGCCACAATTCCAAGAGCAACAAGCGGTCTTGTAATGGCGAGATTTCCCATCCAGCCCCACAGCCTGCTCTCCTTATGGGAAATATCTTTCTTCACCGGCCAGAAAAGCGCTCTTTTCAATGTCGCCATGAAAAAAGGAACGATCGTAAACAGGGCGATCAAGAGGACCAAAACTCCGACGGCCACACCAACTGCCGATTGGTACAGTTTAAATGACGCAAACCCGATGGAGGCAAATCCGATCATGACAGCGATGGCACTGTAAACAACCGTTTTTCCGGCCGTTTTGTATGTTGTGACGATTGCAGAATGAATGTCCTGTCCGGAGGAGAGCTCCTCTTTATATCGGCTTAACAGCAAAATACAATAATCCGTGCCGATTCCGAACAACACCGCCACCAAAAATGTTTGGGTAAAATTGGAAACGGGGAAATCAACCCGGTCTACAAGAAAGGCAACGATCGATGAACTGGCCAAATACGTCATTCCAACCGTTAAAAGCGGAATAAACGGAGCCACGGCCGAACGAAACACAAGCAGAAGGACGGCCATAATGAAAATAACCGTAATCACTTCCGTTTTTTGCAATCCTTTTTCGGAACTGATAACGACATCTTCATTAATAAGCGCATTTCCCGTCATGTATGTTTTTACATTCCCGGTTTTGACCGCCTCATCCAGCTGTTCGCGGACATCCTTGATTTCCTTGTCCCCCATCTTCACATCGACCAATGCAATGATTGTATTCTTTTCTTTGGATACGAGCTGATCCGACAAGTCCTTATCCTTAAAATGGGTCGTTATTTCACTGATACCGAGTTCAGATTTTTTCCGGTCAAGTATATCGACAGTGGTTTCAATATTTGAAAGCTGCTCCTTAGAAAATGTTTCACCGCTATGAAAGACGACGATAAAGGACTCGGTCCCTTTTTCTTTAGGTGAGTGTTTTTCCATTATATCTTCCGCAATCGTTGACGGATATCCGTCCGCGATCGCCAGCTGGCCTTTTTCCCGGACAAGCTGATTCATATCCGGCGCAAATACCATTAATGCGATGGCACTCATTATCCACGCTGCCAATACAAGCCACCTAAAACGCAGGACCGTTCTCATTCTTCTTCCCCCCTATAATGCTCGATGTGTTGGGCTATTTTTTCAAAAACATGCAGAAAGCGCTCCATTTCATCTTTTGGAAGGTCTTTTACAATCGCTTCAACAAACTCGTTGATTTTATTTTCCATTGTTTCGTAGTATTCAACGCCTGCCTTGGAGAGCCGCAAGTGGACATTCCTGCGGTCTTCCGTGTCCCGTTCCCGGAGAAGCAACCCTTTTTTTACAAGTTTGTCCGCACGAACTGTCACGGCACTTTTATGTACGTACAGCAGCTCGGCCAGTTCTGAAGCCCGAATGGAACCATGCTTGTAAACCTCTCGAATCAGTGTAAATTGTTCTATGGACATCTCTTTTAAAAGCTGTTCCGAAACAAGCGTGGACATCCCTTTTCTTCCGTAAAGGATTATATTCATAAATCGATCAAAAATTCGCTGATTATCTTCTTTACCCAAAATCATTCTCCCCCTAAATGGTTGACCCCATAAACTATAATAGAAAACGATCAATACGTCAATGTTTTAAGAAAAACCGGGCAAAAAGCGGCCCGGTCCTTTTTTGTTTAGAGGATATCCGATAATTTGTACTCCATGCCATGGAC
>NZ_JBFEGN010000158.1:0-3920 GCF_047228825.1 Siminovitchia jepli | reverse complement strand
GCGATTGCGGGCGACATATTCCCTCTTCTCTTCGAAAAAGCAGAAATCGCTAATCTTTCATAGAACTTTTTACACTATTCTATATATACCATACCGTTTAGATTATCTCGTTTTTACGAAACGAGATGGTGTAAAAAGTTCAATTGGGTATTCAGTGTTTCCTTTTATAGCAAGCTGCGCCCCGATTTTTCCCATAACAGGCGCCATTTTAAACCCATGTCCGGAAAAACCCGTTAAAATAATTATGTTATCATTACCGGGAATTTTACCGATAATCGGATGACCATCTTTTGTATAAATTTCCATATACGCATTAACTCTTGATGGATCACAGTGTAAATCTGGTAAATATTTCTTAACAAATTCAGAAAAAACCTTCACTTCATCTATGCTTACACTTCGATCAAGCGATTCTGGACCAGATATCTGATCCTTTTCTGTTGAAAACACCCCAATTTTTACCATACACCCATCCACGGAGGGGAAACCATAATAACTTATTCCATCACTTTCTCTCGTAAACACGGGAAACTTTTGCTCATTAAATTGCTTTTTATCTTTTGGAAGGAACCATGAGTTGACTAAACGGCGTACCTGAACGGAACTGGCAAATTCTTTATTGAATTTAGCAGCCCATGGTCCAGCAGTTATAATAACCTTGCCTACATGGAAAACCTCTCCGTTAGCGTAAATGGATACTCCATCCTCTTCATATTTTAAGCTGTCTACACATGTATGACTGTAAACGGCTGCCCCTAAATCGCGAGCTCGTAAAACAGCAGATATGATCGAATATTGTGGACGCAAGTAACCTGCCATTTCATCAACGATCATTTGTTCATTGGGAAATAACCAATGTTGCGGAAATCTATGTTCTGCTTCTTCTTTACCTAGAATTTCATGTGCTAAATTATATTCATTAATACTTTTCATAACATTTTTTATTGACCCTAATTCAGGATCACCGATTATTAAACCTTTTGTAAGCTGTAATAAGTCATTTCCTGTTTCGTCTTCCAGTTCACGCCATAATTTATATGCATCTTTTAAAAATGGAATATAGTTCGAACCTTCTTTATAAGCGGTGCGAAAAACCCGGGTCTCTCCTCCCGAAGCTGAACGATCATGTCCTATTCCAAATTGTTCAAACCCGATGACAGATACTCCCTCTTTTGCTAATTGCCATAATGCCATGCTGCCCATTGCTCCTAATCCAATGACCCCAATTTCTGCATTCATGTTTAATCTCCTTTGAATAAAATAATTCAGAATACTTCAATTGTAGGCTACTAGATCTTCTTTCACAATGTGACAAAAGAATATCATTTATCTTTAATTTTCCTTTTCATTTGTGCATTTTGCACATCTATATTTGATTAAGGTCTTTTCTTATTTTTTCCCTTTAATTGGGAATAAGACTTCCGCCTCAAACCTATAGTAAATCGGAGAGGTAGTTGGGAGATGGCGATTGGTTCGGGTCGACAAGATATCGATCATTAGCCGTTGCGACGTACAGGATGTCCGAGTGCAAGTGAAGCGACAGGATAAGGAAAGCTTCGACAGCATAGTTAATGCACGAAGAAAAGCTTAAGCTTTTTCAGAGACGTCGCTACCTGAGCTTGCCGACAGGACGTTGTGTTCTTAGCCTTTTTTCTGCTTATCAGCAGGGGATAAAGGATCGCAGGCTAAGACGTTATATCGTGTGGCAACGCCTGCATGAACTACATCCTGTGGGCCTAAACCCCTACTGATTGAAGGTTCACTCTACCATCTTCAATTCAACTAATAAAATCCCGAGGTAAAAATACATCATTTTCCGATAATCTTTTGTATCTGCTTTTGTCATTTCTTTAATTTTTTCTAATCGATATTGCAGGGTGTTCCTATGAACGTGAAGCGAGTTAGCTGTCTTTACTTTGTTGAAACCCGAGTCACACCATACTTTTATTGTTTGAGCAATGTCCGGCCAATCATCCGCCTGAAGAATCGGTTGTATTTCTTTTTGAATCTTTGCAATGGTATCTTTATTTAAATCTTGCAATATAGATTCTAAAAGATAGTCATTTACGTGCAATACTCTTTCTTTATTTTTTTGTTTCTTACCGATTTCGATCATTTTCCGGGCTTCCCGATTAGATTTTTTGATATCTGAGATTGTATTTGCAACTGAGCCTATTCCAATTATGGCTTTTATACATTTTGAATCCAGGCGCTTTAATAATTGGGAGCATGCCGAATATAAACGGCTTTCGGAAGTACCATTGTATATCTCTGGTTTATGCAAGATAATAAAATTGTCTCCTCCTATGTATGCTGATATATTTTCCTTTAAATCAAATATGGATTGAATTTCTTTTAAAACATCCAATATCAAGCGTTGGTGGGCGAGTTCAGAAGACTCATCATTGTTGGACAAGTAACAAAATGAGTCTATTAAATCATCAAAATTATTAATATCTACAGCTAAGCAAATAAATGGCGGCTTTAAATCATATCCTAGTTCAACACAACGTGCCTTCATAAAACTTTCGCTGCTTTCATGAGGATCAAACACAAGTACCTCTTTGATAAATTGCTGCTGTGCTTGTTGCAATATCAGACTTGATTCTAAAATAATTTCCTCTTTTATCATAATTTCTGCATGTTTTTTTACTAGAAGGCCATACTTTTCAACATTTTTTCTTTCTCCTGTAATTGCAATAGTCCCTATTATATTGCCTTGCAGCTCTATTGGAAGAGTGAATCCTGGTTTTGTGCCCTCGAAATGATCAATATAACCAGGCTTTATATCTAATGGCCGTTTGTTTTTTATGACATATATGGAAGCTTCATGAAAAGTATAAAGTCTTCTTTGATCACTAGCCCCAATAATCATACCTTTTTCATTTGTGATAATCACATCATATCCAATGATCTTGCTGGTTGATGATGCTATTTTAGGGGCGGCTTTTTCAAGCATGTTATGCATCTCCTTTTATGCAGTGTTAGAATAAAACTTAATTAAAAAAATTCACAAGATCACCTAAATAAAGGAAAAGGGAAGTTTTTAAAAAAGTTTGATCGAAATGAATTCCCTCTTTGCAATAAAATATTTATTTTTTATATAATAGAGCATTTTGCACATTTTATACATCGAGCCAGCCATAAACTTTCAAGGGCAAAAGAAAAGCTCAAGAACCCGTTTTGCGACGTACAAACTGGAATACACTGCCATGAGATAAAGGAAACAAGGAGACGAAGGAGCCGGTGAAATAAGAAATCCATATTTGCTGGTAATTTATTAGGCTTTACGTTATTTTGCATTTGCTTTGGATATGCTGACACAAAATATCCTTTTAATGCTCCCAGTGGCTATCCCCCAACAAATAGAAAACTAAAAGTTTCTACCCTATATTTAGTATGCTTGTGTATACAGTTGTTCTTTATTTACTTTCCGTATCTATAAGAATGCAAAGATTGTAAAGACCGCACGCTAGTGAGATGAAAAATTAAAACTTATATTCGAGCGCTTTTCGTCAGTAAGAATTGCGTTTCTTCTTTATGTATAGAGCAGGACTGTTGAGACAAGAATGAAGTAACAAAAAATACGAGGGGATAAGATATGATTGGTTTCCTTAATCTTGGCAGCCTCGTACTTGGACTATTTGCTTGGATCCTCTCGGTTGTTAATCTCATGTGATATAAAAAGGAATTGGGTCGCTCTTTTCCATTATGAGCATTAGTGTTGTGCTATTTCGATATGGTTCCAGAATTTCTATAACTATTATCTGGTAAAGATTGAGGGTTGGTCTGCTCTTATGTACATAATTGGTGATGTACCAGTTCTTCTCATCGTTACCATTATCCTTAATCCGTGACAAAATTTAGCTAAAATGCATCCAAAAGCTGGTGAAATCAGGTATAATACCCAAAAAAGGTGA
>NZ_JBFEGN010000157.1:0-4054 GCF_047228825.1 Siminovitchia jepli | reverse complement strand
AGTACAAACCTAATTATACCAAAGGTTGGAGCCCTTTTTGTATTTATAAACTAGATTTTACTTTCGTAATCCAGGATCATTTCCTTCTTTGATATATTCCGATACGTCAATGACTTTTCCTCTACCATTTTGTAAAATGACATTTTTCAAATGAATATCTCTCGGATTTAATCCCTGGCTCCTGACAAACTCACGAGCTTCTTCAACGTCTTGGATTACTTGTTCAGGAATCGGAATTCCTTGCAATAAGCAATCATACAAAGTAACTCCTTGCTCAAAACTTAAAATAATGTAGTTGGGTCCGGTCCCATAAAGCTGTGGGAAGTAACAGCACTGTTTTAAACGCTCGTATACATCTTTCTCAACTTCTTTTTTCTTTAATGCTTTACCAGAATATACTTTAAAAACATAGTTCGGTGTCTTATCAAATCTAAATACTGCGGCATCCGTTCCGATTCCAACGCAAGTTAGATCTTCAGCAAACCCTAAAATGGTTACTGGTTGGTTATTATTATGGCCTATCACTTTAATATTCTTAAGTGCTTCCTCTGCCAGTTTCCATTCTGGAATCATGATAATCTCCTTTTCCTTAGATTCTCAGCTTTTACCTTATCCAACGAATCCACTTTATCTCCAAACCAGTAAATTCAATGCACGAAGCAGTGCAACAATTCAATCTATATTAATAAAGGTCATTAAATGTATTGATTCTCTTAATTGAGGTACATAAATAGCTAATCCCAATATAAGAAGTGACCACTGTAGAATCATACAGTTGCAAAAAACAGAAAATAGGTTTTCTCATATAATTAAAAAAAGTATTAGGTGGCACAGCATCCAGGTCACAAATGCCATCGTTTGTAAAAATTCACTATATAAAATATTGTTTAAAAGGTAGTAACTAAATAATGTAGATGTTATCCTGGTCCTTACTTTCTACTCCCTCGCTAAAAATAAGCTTTGTGTTAAAACGGTAAGATATTTTTTCTGACGAAACGGGGATAGTGGACGGTAACTCGAAGGAAAATGATATTTTATATAATTCATCAGATTGTATGAGTTTTGATGTCAAAATGGTTGGTGCATCAATTATTTTTTCTATCCCTTTAGATTGATCAATCTTGATTAATTCACTGTCTATTCGTTTTATTTGCTGTTTGATGGTACCGCCTTTAATTAAGTAGTATCCGGTAATCAATTCACCAGGCCTATAAGTATCCTTGGGAAGAACAAGATCTATTTCCGCTGATCCAATTCCTAAAAGCGACATGTATTTCCTTAGTATCAATGAACACCCTCCTGAATCATTTTTTTAAGTCTATATATTTCTCATCTATGCGTTTGTCAATTTTTTCAATAAAGGCCTTGTCTTTAAGAAGTTCTTCCTTATTTTTATTAATCAACTCAGATAAAGATACTTTTATTTTTCTCATGATGACACCTTCCTTTCATTGATGGTGCAGTAGAACAATGTCTTTGCTTGTATGACCATTTCCGGGACATTAAAATCATATGAGCTAACGAGAATGGTCATCATTCATTCATTAACAAAGAAAAAACCTTTACCACTTTTCGGTAAAGGTTTTTTATACAAATAGAGACCTTTACCAGCTGGTAAAGGTCTCGCTAACAACAATATGTTGCCAACAAAGCCGAGAGTTATGTAACTCTGTAATGACGACCTTGTTATAAAAGCTACTCCCCTTTAGGAGAACTATTCAACTGTGTGGATTCATCATAAATAATCTTTATTGATTTGTCAAATACAATCCTGATTCCTATTATTTTTACTGCCATCTTAAAGTAGATAGCGTTAGGTGAATAACAATACTATATGGGTTGAGTTAACTTTTTTACATTGTTTTGGGATACTCTATATGATGGAAAGAGATCTAGTTGATTGTAGTGGAAGGCGGCGACTCCTGCGGGATAAACGTGAGCCTTGAGACCCCACAGGACGCGAAGCGTCCGAGGAGGCTCAAGCCACGCCCGCGGAAAGCGTCCGCCTGGAACGGAAATCAACTGTGGCTAAAAAGCATGAAAAATATATAACTCAACTTATATAGTATCCCAACGATAAACAATAATATGCAAAGTATTTTAAATTTCCTTTTTCCATAATTCCCATAAACCATTTTAAGGAGAAATAGGAAGCTATAAAAGATGAAATAAATAGTCCTCTAGTAATATACCAGCAATTGCAACAATGATCAAATAAACGATAAACATAAAATCAGCTTTTAAATCTGGATCTCGACTAATCAAGTAATTGAATCCATTAGTCGCCAACCTATGTAAATCTTTACGATAAATGACCAAAATTGCCAATAGGGATGCTGAATTAACAAGCAGTTCGAAACTTAACCCCTCGATTTCTAACCCCATAAAATATAGTGCCAATACTAAATGACCACTTGATGATATTGGAATAGGCTCGGTGAAACCTTAAAAAAATAGTCCCAAAAATAAATATTTTATTAACTCAACTTTCGGACCAACAAAATAGGTACTAATCGTTGGCAATACTGAGTTAATGCTCTATCGAAATTATTGCTTGACAACCTTGGTAAAAAACATGCCATTATTTGTGCATGGGTAAAATGAATAATGTCTGGTATAATACAAAAAATCAAGGAGCTTATACTTCTTTATCTCATCTTTATATCTTTATGATATTCTTGCTAATGTAATAACCTTATAGCCATTGTGAGGGAGAAAAATGCGAAAAACGATCTTAATTGTAGAAGATGAAGATATATTACGGGAAATCATGAAAGATTATTTATTAAATGAAGGATATGAAGTTTTTGAGGTAGTGGATGGAAATGAGGCTTTAACAATATTTGAAAAACATGAAATCCATTTAATTATTTTGGATATTATGCTGCCTGAATTAGATGGATGGTCTGTTTGTAAACGAATTCGCAAATTATCCAATGTACCGATTATTATGTTGACGGCGCGTGCAGATGAAGACGATACATTACTTGGTTTTGAATTAGGAGCAGATGATTATGTGACAAAACCATACAGTCCACCCATTTTGCTGGCAAGAGTAAAACGTTTAATGAAAAGTCGATATTCTACGACAGAAAAATTGTCTAATAAAGATAATTTAATGAAGAGTGGTATCCATGTCCATTTCCCTTCACGTACAGTGACAGTCGATGGAGAAAATATTAACTTGACACATACGGAATTTGAAATATTAACGCATTTAATGAAAAATCAAGGGATTATTATTACAAGAGAACAACTAATCACTAAGATTTGGGGATATGAGTATGCCGGTGACGACCGAACAGTTAATAGTCATATCCGCAATTTACGTTACAAATTGGGTCATAAAGCAAATCATATTGTAACAGTAATTCGTGCTGGTTACAAATTTGAGGAGCAGCTATGAAAATAGGAATTGTAACGAAATTATTTCTGTTAACTACATTACTATGCATGCTCACTTTGTCCATTATGTTTATTGGACAGACCCTGTTTTTTAAGCAATATTATGCTAACCAAAAGATTAATGATATTGAAGAAGGCATTCGTTCTTTTAAGAAGGCCTACTTAAAGGCTGGAGAAGATGTATCTATAATTCAAAAACTAGAGCAGGATTTTTACAGGGAAAATAATACATGGATTACATCACTAGATAATAAGGGTAATATTAAATACGCCAATGATTTTTCTGTAATCATTCATTTAGATGATTCCCCAAATAAGGATTTCTCCAATCGTGACATTACCATCCCGTTGTATAGCCTCATTAGTCTAGAGGATATCGAAAGGGGAAAGTTTGATTTAGAACAGGGAAATCGTGTTATGATTGACGGGATTAAAAAAGATAATACAATTGTTCCTGCTATTTTAACAATAGAAGACAAGAATGCAGCCTTTGAGAATAAGATGCTAATGGATAAGCTTGAAAAAGATAATGCATTTGTTCCTGCTACTTTAGTGGAAAAAAAAGGATGCTGTATTAGACGTTCATGCCGCTTCCGCGGCACCATCAGCAGGATGAAAATGGATCAACGTCGAAGTATATTTTTACGGC
>NZ_JBFEGN010000156.1:0-4132 GCF_047228825.1 Siminovitchia jepli | reverse complement strand
TAGTACCCAGATTTGTAAATTGTTCCCAAAAGAGCGCTGAATTAGTTTTCGGCAAATTTACTTTCGTAATTTGGGATGATAATCGCTGGGAACACCTTGTTTGGGCATATAAAAATTTTTATCCAATAATTTCTGGAGTTAATGTACCTTTATGGATATTAGAAACCATTAAGCATTGGTACTTTCGGATTGACTCGGCAAATTTTATTTTAGAAGAGTTTTCTCAAAGAGTGAGCCAACTTTTTTTCGGACAACGCAAATAAAATGGGCTAAATTTCGTGTGGGAAGATGCATAAGCTGGTGTTTGCTTGCTTAAAAAATCCTTTTTATCCCTGTCCAATCCGTGTGAAAGAATAATTGGGGAACCAATACTTGTTTAAAAATAAAGTTTGGGATTTTAGATCAAAAATACCGGATAATGAAAAAAGTCATATTTAATAAGAACTCAAGAGTAAACCAAAACCAAAATGCACCAGGCATTATTGGAAGGGAAATTTGAGTCAAAAAGCAAAGTAAAAATAAAATATAGAATATCACAGGGATTAATCTATGGGACCGCAGACACTTTTTTTGTTTAATTTTGTTTCTTCACAATAACATTCAGATTTTTAAAAATTCAATTTTGTTCAGTTTCCATTTTCCGCTATGTGGCCCTTTACTGCAAAAAGAGGATTGATGTTTTAAACTTTTTTTCCCCTTTAACAATATGCCTTCCCCGTTTATCGTAAGGCATAAAAAAAGCCCCCGTGATTCTGTGTTTTCTGAGGGACCAAATCCTAGGGGGGGCACGGATAGGTATACCAAATTAAACAGTCTGAAATATTATCTAAATACAAAGCCCTAGTTGACAAATCAGTTAAATAAGTTTGGTAGGCATTCTTTCTAATTTCCTACTGTCCTTTTATAATTTGAAAGTGTTTTTGCAAAACGTTTTACTCCTGACTTATCGTTCTAATTCTTGCTAGGCATTCTTCAAAATCTTAGCCTCTTGTTTTTCCCTTGTTTCAAAATCAAAAACATATCCGATAAATATATCATTTTTCACCCGTGAGTATTCCATTAAATGTAAATGGCCCGTTTGCGGTATAACCTTATATTACTTTTACCATAAGAACCCCCTTTAGACAAGCATTTCCAAAGGGGGAAAACGGTGCAACTTTTTTATAAACAGTTAATCTTTTTTATAAACGGTCGAACTTTTTTCCAAACGGTTAAACTTTATTTTAAATCCATAATTAACGCCCCATTTTTTCTCCTTTCACTCCACCGTGACACTTTTCGCCAAATTTCTTGGTTTATCCACATCACATCCACGATGCAATGCCGCATAGTAGGCGATCAGCTGCAGCGGAATGACGGAGACCAGCGGTGTAAGCAGTTCATGGACGGCCGGCAATATGAATCGGTCTTCCTCTGCATCAAGACCCTTCATCGAAATGATGCATGTGTGGGCGCCGCGCGCGGCTACTTCCTTGACGTTTGCCCGAATGCTTCCGTTAACAACGGCTTGGGTTGCAAGAGCAATTACGGGAGTACCTTTTTCGATGAGGGCGATGGTGCCGTGTTTTAATTCTCCGCCGGCAAATCCTTCTGCCTGGATGTAGGATATTTCTTTTAACTTCAGGGCGCCTTCCAAACCGACAAAATAGTCGATGGAACGTCCAATGAAAAAGCAGTTGATGGCAGCAGGCAAATATTCAGTCGCTATCTGCTCGAATTCTTCTTTGGCGCCGCATAACGTTTCCATGGCATTTGCAATTATGCCCAGTTCTTTGACCAGATCAAGGTCCAAAGATAAGCCTTTGGCTCTCCCCGTCACAAATGCCAATATCGCAAGCACAGCAACCTGTGCTGTGTATGCTTTTGTTGAAGCGACAGCAATTTCCGGACCTGCATGTAAAAGTAACGTATAATCCGCTTCTCTTGAAAGTGTTGAGCCTGGAACATTCGTAATCGTTAGTGCGCGGTAGCCCAGTTCTTTCACTTTCACCAATACGGATCTGCTGTCGGCTGTTTCCCCACTCTGGGAAATGAAAATAAACAATGGTTTTTCGCAAAGCAGAGGCATGTTGTAACCAAATTCACTGGCAAGATGTACTTCCACCGGAATGTCCGCCAGCTTTTCGATGAGCTGCTTTCCAACCAATCCTGCATGGGAACTCGTGCCGCATGCCACGATATAAATACGGTCGGCGCCCAGCATGGCACTGATTATTTCATCATCTATTCGAAGGCTGCCGCTCCCATCCTGGTACGCTTGAATGATTTTCCTTATGACAAGCGGCTGTTCGTCTATCTCTTTCAGCATATAATGCGGATACGTTCCTTTTTCGATATCTGTAACGTCCAGCTCCGCTCGGTATGGCTCTCTAATGATGACTTCGCCATTCAAATTGTAAATGTCGGCCCTATCTTTTTTTACAATGACAATTTCTTTATCCATCAGTTCAATAAATTGGTCCGTCATTTGAATCATCGCCATGGCATCACTGGCCACAACATGAAAGTCTTCTCCAACGCCGATTAACAATGGACTTTTATTTTTTGCTGCAAAAATGGTCCCCGGTGTTTCTGCATCCAGCATGGCAATTGCATAGGATCCGTTGAGCAAACGAAGCGTTTTTAAAAAAGCTTCTTCCGTTTCCATCTTTTTTGAAAATTTTTCCACCAGTTGAACAATTACTTCAGTATCTGTTTCGCTGATAAATGTTACATCTTGCAAGTATTTTGCCTTCAGTTCGGATTCGTTTTCGATGACACCGTTGTGAACCAATGTGAAACGTCCTGAAGCACTTTGATGCGGGTGAGCATTGATCTTGCTTGGCGCTCCGTGCGTCGCCCAGCGTGTTTGGCCGATTCCTGTTTGGGCATTAACATTGCCGTCCACCACAGCCCTGAGATCTGCTATTCGGCCTTTTTCTTTAAAAATGTGGATGCCGTCTTGATTGAAGGCAGCAATCCCTGCAGAATCATATCCGCGATATTCAAGCTTTTCCAAACCTTTCAATAATATTTCCTTTGCATCATTTGTTCCAATATAACCCGTAATTCCGCACATTGTATTTCCTCCTGTGAAAGGAGGGCAAGCAGCTTGAGGGCATACTTGCCCTCTTCATCTATTTTCATTGGCACAATTCCTTTCCTTTGTCCACCGAGTCGCCTCGTATGATTTATGAAAGAAAATTCGACTGTGTGCCGCAGCCGGGAGGTATCCGCCGAACGTTCGATAAGCCTCCTCCTCGTCAACTAATGAACCGTACCATTAGTTCTGGCGCTTTTTTAAAAATCCCCTATGCTCCTTTCCATTTAAAGTTAAATGAAACATGAATATCATACTATATTCTTTTTTTTGAGGTCAATCTTTTCCTGAATGAATATTTTATTGATCATGCATTACTTTATCTTTCTTTGCTTCAAAATCCCTGCCACAATGGGAATGACTGAAAGAAAGATTGCCAGCGGTAAAAACCATATTCCAAATCCGTCTCCCCACCCCGCTGCAATGGTTACCGATTCAAAAGTAATGAGCGCAAAAATGATCAGGCAGAGATTTTTTATTTGATTGATCATTTTTCGGCTTACTAAATAAAATTGCTCAGCGTTGGACTCATTTAATCGGCTGGGATAATTATGAATTTCGGGGGCTCTTTCAAAAATTTGCATTAAAAAAATAATAAGTGCTCCAATACCAGGCAAAAGGAATAGTTCCAATTTAGAACCCCAACGGTCCACTTCGCCAAGGGCATTAAAATGTGCCGGCACCTTGTCGGGCAGCTTGCCCCAAAGGAAAATTAATAAAAGAATTGAACCAATGTAGAAAGAAAATCCGATCACGTCCCAAATCCATTCACTCTTTGTTTTTGGTATTTTTATCTTGGGCCGTTCCCATGAATAGGACATGATATCACCTCTAAAACTTTTCGCTTTAAAATAACTGACGTACTTATACGTACGTTTTTCAATAGAATCAGTTTCAATTTGAAGTCGAAATCGTCTATTTTTGTCTTTTGATATGAGTTAAGATATAAGTAATGCTGAATACATAATTTGTTGGGTAGTGTAAAAAGTTCTATGAAAGATTAGCGATTTCTGCTTTTTCGAAGAGAAGAGGGAATATGTCGCCCGCAATCGC
>NZ_JBFEGN010000155.1:0-4151 GCF_047228825.1 Siminovitchia jepli | reverse complement strand
AGGCTTGTGCTGGGAACTATTGGCTGGAAACATTTTCATGCCAAGTTTGTGACCCGCCGGTCATGTATGTTTAGTTTCATTATTTGGATTTACCTGATCTTCAATTTCAAGTTCATAGTCCTTCCCGTCACCGGTTTTATAGGACAAATGCAAACCATTCGTAAAGTTAGGTTTCATTGTCACATTACCAAAATCATACGTAAACTTAGTTTGATAGGTGATGGTGTAGGTTTCTTTAATATTACCAAAGTCAATCTCAAAACCATCTTTGTCAGGATTTACAGTAATTCCTGCATCGGCTTTTGCAGGGGCAATCTGAATGGAATCCTCTACTAGTTTTTGGCCAGATCCGGAAAAATCATCTGTTAAGACGAAATTGCGCAAATCTTGTTTATCTGCATTTACGGTAATGGTCCAGTCGATCGTTTTATCTTTATAGTTGATTTGACCATGGCCTTTTTTACCAACTTGCTGGGAAACGCCTTGGCTGCTTTCTGAGGATTTCCCGCTTAATGAAACTTTATTCGTCATCGTACCGTCATGGGTAATATAAGCTCCATCTTTGACTTTTGTTTTGTACTTGATAATAAAAGCTTTGGTGGTAGGCTTATTTAATGTGTACGTTATTTTATTTCCAACTATATTTATTTCAAATAAGTCTGCCGGTGCAATGGAAGTTTTTCCAACCGATCCATCACTGTTGAAAGAATCAACTTGCTTAATCTCGATATTTTCAAATTCAAATACATTATTTAAAGTTTCGTTACCAACCTTAAATGTAAATTCATCTGTAATCGTTTCTCCTGCTTTTAACGCTTTTTCGTTAAAATTCGCATTCACTGTCCATTCAACGGAACGGTCTTTTTCATTAAATTTACTGGATGTTTTTTCAAGTGATTTCGGACGGGAAACGGAAACAGATGCACCTGATTCTGCAACTTTTTTACCGTCCGAAACTAATTTTGCCGTATTTGCGTATGAAGTTTCGCCTTCTTTATCTTTTTCATCTTCTTTGATTTTCGTTCTAAATGTCAGTTTATATGCTTTATTTGTGTCGCCTAAATCCAACTCTAGTTTTTCTTTACTGGAATTGTTCTCAAAGTTGACGGTACCATCTTTTTCTTTTAATACATTGCCTTTTAAATCGACTTCTACTTCCTTTAAAACAATGGAATCAATTATCAATTCTTGACCGGCTAATATCGGATCATTAATAATCGCATTTTCTAACGATTCCCTTGAAGTATTTACAAAGACAGTCCAATCAATTTCCTCTGCATTGAATTTACCACCAACTGGCTGCCCTGATTTAGCAATCGCTTGACCCTGTTTGGGTTTGACATTTATAGGGATTTCTTCAATCACTTTATCATGTACTTTAAATTCTAGAATGTTTTCTGTCGTGATGATTTTCTGTTCATGCAATTCCGTTTGAACATAGAAATGACCATGGACATTCGGGACCTTTTCAATATTTTCATTAAAAGTAAATAGAACCTTCCCATCCATGGTTACTTTATATGTTCCGAAAACCGTATCTCCATCTGTTAAGACATCATTGATTTCATTATAAATGGCCAATTGTGCCGGTAATTGTAATTCGAATGTATCACCTGCGATATACTCATGCGTGTTAGGTAATGCCCAATCAAATTCTATTCTTAAACCCTCTTCCGGATGAAGCATTTCCCCGTCTTGAACGGGTGATCCATCAGCCTTTTTCAGAACGAGCGATCCATCTAAAATGATATTTTCTTCAATTGGTTTTGGATCGCGTTTCTTTGCAGCATTAAACCCTTGAATATCGGAATCCGATTTAACTTCTTTATTTTGTGTTTCTTCCGCCGCTTTTTCTTCTGTCTCAGTTCCTCCATTGTCTTCCTCATTACCTTCTACATTTGGGGCCGCTTCATCTTCCTGTGAAGATTCTTCAGATTCCGGTTTGGATTCTGCTTGAAAAGAAACATGGATAACCTTTTCTTGATTATTTAAAGGAAAAGGAATTGATACTTTTTCGTTGTCACCAATCACTTCTTGATTAAAATTAGCTTGAATGGCCAACTTTCCTTCGGCATTGGCATCTGCTTTCTCACTAAAAACCATTGTCACAAGTCCATCAGCGGCAACGTTGTAAGTACCAATGTCTATATTCCCGGATGTCAATAATTTTCCGTCTTGTACCATTGGAGCCACTTGCGAAGGTAATTTATATGAATATATATCCCCTTCACTTACTTCCATATCTGCTAAAGACCAGTCGAAGTTCAAATTCACCTGTTCATCCTTGCCCGGTTGATGATCCGGATTTTGCTCTGCATCTATGACCGTGCCTTGTTCGTCCGCAATGGTTACATTTGTAAATATACTTGTCCCCGGTTCTTTAGCTATTGCCATAAAAGCGGGCACTGAACCACTTAAGACCGTGTGGGAAACCAGAACAAGTATAAAGGCGATAATACCGACCTTTCTTCCCATTTTAACATTCTCCCCCTAATTTTTTTAGATTGTTGTTCTGCCGACTAGTTGGACATCGAAAAGTTCCTCCCTTCAACCTGTTTACTATCGAAATGATTTTAGTACCATGATTCGAATATAATAATTAGGTATTATGCACTGATAAACTGAACAAAATCTGTACATCCGAACAAAAAAAGTCTCCTTTAACAAAAGGGGCTTTCATTCCCATCACCAGAAAAATTTGAATGTTTTTTATAAAGTGTTGAAAAAACTGCATGGGAGACGGTGCTATGATGCTTATAAATAAAGCATCCAGGAGAGAACTTGCATAACTCGGATATCGAAAGAAGGAAAGAAAGAGGTATTATCTATTCCGCAAAAAGGAACACCTATGTAACCGTTAACATACCATAATTATTTTTTTATTTTACAAACAAAAAAAACGGTGGCTGCAGCCAAGCCACCCGTATTGCCGGGGAAATAAATCTGGCGCTATTTTCGCAAGGGTTAAGCATCTTAGGGATTCCATCATAATTAGCCTGAAAATCCGAACTTTTTGTGATAATATCTGCGGTAAATTAATGAATCAATCCTTTCATAAAAGTATAAATGTAATTTCCCATGATAAATCTGACAG
This sequence comes from Siminovitchia jepli, assembly GCF_047228825.1. Classification (NCBI taxonomy): domain Bacteria; kingdom Bacillati; phylum Bacillota; class Bacilli; order Caryophanales; family Bacillaceae; genus Siminovitchia; species Siminovitchia jepli. The sequence goes on along the minus strand of NZ_JBFEGN010000155.1, from coordinate 1,057 downwards.
CTATTATGATCATCACAACAGCCGATCCTGCTATCAAACCTATTGCCTGCTTTCTTGTTTTGGCCATTCTTGGCTCCCCTCACTCTTCAAATGATAAATTAATCGGCTCATCCAACAGTTCACCGGAGAAGTCTATGTTAGTTGTAGGTGTATGACTGTCCACTTCTTCAAATGTAATTTCATCCGCCCATACATGACCTTTTCCGGAAAGCAGTACACCGAAAGCGATCACCGCGCTGTTTTCGGGTACGTCCAAGACGATAGAGTAATAGTTCCATTCCGTATCACCCTTTATTGGGCGGTCACTCATATTATCAAATTGGAGAACATCATGAAGATGATCATCCACTCTCATCCAAAAGCCGCAAAACCCATCGACGCCCTTTGTTTTGATGAAACCGGAGAGCTTTAATCTTTTTCCAAGATATTTATCGGCTTTGAATTGCTGCATCATCGTTGCGAACTCATCCGGTTCTGATACAGCGACAGACTTTAAATATCCCGATCCTTTCCCTTTATGAAACACCTTTCTGTCAATGCCCATTTGATAATGAAACGGGTGGCTGCCGCTTAAATGCCAGCCTTTTAACAATTGATTATCCTTCAATTTCAATTCCTCCTTTTGAAAAATCAGTTTGCCCATCATTTTGCGATATTGTCCAGGGGGCAGGTTGTAGTATTTTTTAAATGACCGGGTATAAGATTCTTGCGATTCAAAGCGGTATGACAGCGCAATATCAATGATTTTTTCATCAGTGTAAAGTAATAGCTGAGCAGAATTGGCAATTCGGCGATAGCGAATATACTCGGAAATGGATACACCCACTTCATTTTGAAAAATCCGATGATAATGGTATTTGGAAAAACCTGCCTGCCGGGCGATGCTTTCCAACGACAAATCTGCCTGCAAATGATGCTCTATATATTGAATGCTTCTTTGAACGATGGGACTGTAACTCATCTTCGACCCTCCTTGACTATAAATAGTCTCTCGGCATTCGCCGAGTTAGATGGGTCAAAGGATCTCTTGACCCAACTGTTTGATTCCCCTCCTACT
>NZ_JBFEGN010000154.1:0-4188 GCF_047228825.1 Siminovitchia jepli | reverse complement strand
GTAAATTTTTACACCTGTGGATAAGTGCATTTTCTGTTTTAAGGACTAAAAAACATAAATTTACTCCTCAAAGCTGATCTAAACTTTGTGAACCTTGACATTTTTGTGTTTAATTGATATATTTAGTTTATATCAATAGCGTTGTATTATTATTACTTAGAATTAATATTATTACGAATTATAAGTAATATTGTTTTGTCCAAGAAAATTTCCTTTATCATGTATTTAGATAATTGTTTATGTCCAAAACACTACAAAGAAAAAGCAGATTTATGGACAAGACACTAAAAACTTCATTTGGTAAATAAATATCCTCTATAAATTTGAAAAACTTTACTAAACTTGTGGATATTGTAAAACAAGATTATTATTCAAAGAAACTTAAGAAAGAATCGTTTCACAAAATTATGATTTTTGCACAATTATATGAAACTGCTTACATGTAATTAGCAACGCTGTATTGGATGAAGAGTTTCAAAAAGTCGTTGGCGTTGAATCCATTAGCGCTTCTCAACTATCACGAAAGAATAACGAATTAGATCCTTCTGTTTTGGCAACTATCGTTTTGGATTTAGGTAATCAAATCCGTACACATAATCATCAAATTTTGACGTCGCTGATAATGATAGATTCAACAACGTTACCGCTTAATCTTACTAATTATTAATGGGGTGCGTTTTGTAAAACAAAGGCTGGCGTAAAACTTCACTTAAGACTTGTGTTTATGGGTAAAGACAATGTATACCAAGACAAGGCGAACATGACTACTGCTGATGAGCAAGATCGTAACCAACTTGAGATTCTTGTAGATGACAAGGAAGCTATGTGCGTATTTGATCGTGCCTATGACAGATGATATACCTTCTTTTCTAGATTAAAGAAAAATGCCATTACTAGAACAATTGAATCATTCCAATTACCGAACAATTCATCGGGTGCTAAAGATGAAATGGTTTATCTTGGAACTACTTAAAATCGGGCAGAGCCACTTTTGTTGGTTACTCATTTTTTTAACATTATGACAATTTATTTACTGAGAATTCTAACCACATTTATGCAACTTTAGTGAGTTGGTATAAAATATAAAATGCTTATGGAGAGGGGTAACTTATGACATACGTAAGTAATAAAAATGCACTAAAACAAACATTAGAAAAAGTATTAGAAAATACTGTAAATAGAGCTGGTGGAGCACCCGGGGTTGTTGCAATGGTTACAGACCGTAATGGTAATATATATGAAGGAGCGGCTGGATTTAGAGATCTGGATACAAAAGTTCCAATGACAACAGACACGGTATTTGCGCTCTTTTCCACTACAAAAGCTATAACAGGCGCAGTACTTATGAAATTGATAGAGGAAGGTAAGGTAAGTCTCGAAGATCCTGTTAAAAAATATGTACCTGAAATTGAAGATATCATGGTGTTAGATTCATTCAACTCAGATGGGACACCTAAACTTCGAAAGCCAAACAAGGATATAACCATTAACATGTTAATGTTGCATACTGCTGGATTTGGCTATGAATTTTTCAGTGAAAACGATCGGCGATATAGAGAATCTAAGGGAGTACCATCAATTTTAACAAGTACATTTGATTCTATTAAAAGTGTATTATTGTTTGAACCAGGTGAGCGTTGGAACTATGGTGTAAATATTGACTGGGTAGGTAAAGTAATTGAAGCGGTATGCGGTAAACGACTAGAAGAGGTAATGAAAGAATATATATTTGAACCATTAAATATGAATGATATTAGTTTTAATCCAAATACAAGTATGAAGGGACGTCGTGCTACGATTCATACAAGAGATCAAAATGGTCTATTAACACCAAAACCGGACTTAATTTTACCAGAAGACCCCGAAATGGATATGGGAGGACATGGATTATATGCAAGTATTGGAGAATATATGAAATTTATTAGAATGATATTAAATGATGGTCAAGGTATTTTTAAAAAGAAAACAATTGAACAAATGGCACAAAATGGTCTCGGTGAATTAAAGAGTGGTGGTTGGTTAACTTCAGATACAACATTAGCGAATGACGGAGAGTTTTTCCCTGGAGTACAGAAATCTTGGTCATATACATTCCAAGTTAATGATGAACCATTACCTACAGGACGTCCAGCTGGTCAATTAATGTGGGCTGGTTTAGCTAATTTATATTACTTTATAGACCGCGAAAATGGTATTGGTGGATTTTGGGCAACACAAATGTTCCCATATCAAGATCCTGCTAGTTATTTAGGATATGTTGAATTTGAATCAGCTATTTATAGTATAATGAAAAATAATTAATGAAACTTCAATTTATTTCCAACCCGTATGTAGACCTCGGAAAAATTCGAGGTCTTTTTTATAGTATGAATACGTATTCGAAAGACTATTAATATCATCATTATTACACCTATGACTCTCTTGTAGGTTATCTTCATATATATGCTCCTCGTAATTTAAAATGGTTTGATGTGAAATTTTTAATTTTATACCTGAATTATTCATAGAAAACTTTTGATTACTTTTGAATGCTTATTTATCAAGCGTTTCATCTGACTTGATCATGCATCAAATAAATGAAAAAAGAATCCATTTCTGTTAAAGTTAAATCATGACAAAATAACCACAGAAAGGATTCTTATAATGGATACTTTACCGCAATTAACGTTAGATTTCAATCGTCAAATTAAATTGTCAAATGATGGGGGTTCTCTTTCTTCTGATACAGGTGAATTTATCTTTAGGGAATTCGATGAGAAAATCGGATTCTCTAAAACCCTGGCTCAACACCTACATCTGAAAGACGATAGAAAATACCATGTTCATTCGAATGAAAATTTACTCCGTCAAAAGATTTATCAAATCATTGCTGGTTATGCTGAAGATGACAGTGCCGACGAATTGACGAATGATCCTGCCTTCACACAAATTATCGGGATCGATGCCTTAGCTTCTCAACCAAGTTTATCTCGGTCTTACACAAGATTTGATAACGAATCCATGGAACAATTAAATCAAGCGAACCAAGAGCTTTTAGATAAAGTACATACATTCAGGGGATCCGAAGCAATCATCTTTGACTTGGATTCAACACATGCTGACACATATGGTGAACAAGAATCGGCATCGTACAATACTCATTATGGAACGGTCGGTTTTCATCCGTTAGTTGCTTTTGATGGTATCACTGGTAATTTCCTTAAAGCGAAGCTACGACCAGGAAATGTTTATACTTCCAATGGTGTCGTTGATTTTGTAAAACCACTTATTGAACACTACAATGAAAAATTTCCAGAAACCACACCATTTTTGCGTGGTGATAGCGGTTTTGCCGTCCCGGCTTTGTATGAATTATGTGAAGATGAATCTGTCTACTATGTGATTCGTCTGAAATCAAATGGGGTTTTACAACAAATGGCGGATGAGTTACATCCAGCCACTGAAATATTCGATGTTACCAAGTCTGAACACTAATGAGGAAATCGAATATCAGGCAAATTCATGGTCGAAGTCAAGAAAAGTCATCGTACAATCTGTTCGTCCTGCAGGTGAATTGTTTTTTACACACTCATTTTTTGTCACAAACCTAGTAGATGCGTTTCTCCAAAGGATATCGTTCGTGCTACCAAAAAAGAGGCACGATGGAGAATTATATTAAGGAAGCTAAAAACGGTTTTTACATGGATAAAATGAACAGCCACTCCTTCCAAGTGAATGAAGCAAAAAGCGGATTAACCCCCTAATTTTGGACAATAACACTCTTAATCTTTCTTTATTGTAGAAATTCAAAACCACATAGAGCCTTCTTCTTTTGTCCTTTGAACAGGATAGCCAGTTCTTCCATTCCGTCTCAAGGGTAAAGGCTTCGCCCGTCGCTACGCGACGCCCCTGACTCCATTTCAGAACGGGCTGTTTGAAAAGATGATGGGACAAACAGAAGAAAAAATGAAGGGGGGGATCAAACCCGTATCTTTTTGATTCGTGTGTCCCCATCCTTTTGCAGCTTGTAAAATTCTGCTGGAGATAAGTCCAGAATGCTTGAATGGATGCGACGCCGATTGTAGAAATCCATAAAGGCAGCGATTTCCTTGTACGCTTCTCCATATGTTTCAAACTAAACATACATGACCGGCGGGTCACAAACTTGGCATGAAAATGTTTCCAGCCAATAGTTCCCAGCACAAGCCT
>NZ_JBFEGN010000153.1:0-4267 GCF_047228825.1 Siminovitchia jepli | reverse complement strand
TCATTGTCACCGCCCTCTGAAAGCGTGCTTTCTTTTTGTGGGTATATACGAAAAAAGGGAACATCGCAAAAAGCTTATTCACTTTTAGTATTGACAGCTTCGGTTTCTCGATATATGATTGCATATAAATAAATATTTCAAGCAAAGATTGGAAATAGTAGAAGGTGTCATAAGCTTTCAGAGAGCCGATGGTTGGTGAGAATCGGCAGTTATTCCCTTTGAACTCCTCCAAGAGCTGCTCCCTGAACAAGTTTTCAGTAGGGGATGCCGGGTTTCTGCCGTTACAAAGATAGGTGGTGATCGCCGCCGAACATGAGTGGGTTGATGATATTTTATTTAACCAATTAGAGTGGTACCGCGAGCAAAGCCTCGTCTCTATATTTTTGTAGAGACGGGGCTTTTTTTACATTAAAAAGAATTTAATCAAAGGGGTGTTTTGAAAATGGCAAGAAAAATTTGGGTATTTGACACGACGTTGAGAGATGGAGAGCAAGTTCCGGGCGCCAAGCTCAATCAATATGAAAAACTGGAAGTGGCCCAGCAACTGAAAAAGTTGGGGGTCGATATCATCGAAGCCGGATTCCCCGCGTCTTCAACCGGTGATTTCAATGCTGTGAAAGAAATTGCGGCAACTGTAGGCAATACTGATGACATGATGATCACGGCGTTGGCAAGAGCAGTAAAATCTGATATTGATGCGGTTTATAACAGCGTGAAACATGCTGAAAATCCGTTGATTCATATTGTTTTAGGAACTTCAGACATTCATGTGGAAAAGAAATTCGGCAAATCGAAAAACCAAATATTAGACATCGGCGTGGAAGCGGTCAAGTATGCCAAAAACTATTTGCCAGATGTGCAGTATTCCACGGAAGACGCATCGCGCTCTGATTTTGAATACTTATGGAAGACAATTGAAGCTGTCGTCAAGGCAGGGGCAACGATCATTAATGTTCCGGATACAGTCGGCTATGCCGAGCCGGAAGAGTTTGGGGAACTGATCTTTAAATTAAATGATCGCTTGAAAAACTTGAATGATCAAGTTCTTTTAAGTGTTCATTGCCATAATGACCTGGGCATGGCTACCGCGAATACGTTAGCTGCCATCAAAAACGGGGCGGATAAAGTGGAATGTACGATAAACGGGATTGGCGAACGGGCCGGGAATGCTGCGCTTGAAGAGGTCGTGATGGCAATCCATACACGTCCATCTGTCTATCAAGCATATACGAACATCAATACGAAGGAGATCATGAATACGTCCAGGCTGGTAAGCAGTTTTATGGGGCTTGATGTTCAAGTAAATAAAGCCATTACGGGAGACAACGCCTTTGCCCACTCTTCAGGTATACACCAGGACGGATTATTGAAATCAAGGGATGCTTACGAAATCATCAGCCCGCATGAAGTCGGTTTAGATGATATGGAACTTGTGTTAACCGCACGATCGGGCCGCCATGCCGTCAAAAATGCTCTTGAAAAGTTGGGTTTTGATAACCTTACTGATGTTCAATTTGAAGAAATATTTGCAGACTTCCTCAAATTGGCGGATAAGAAAAAAGAGGTCTATCATCATGATTTATATATCATTGTTGAGAACCATTTCACAGAAAATCACAATCAAGCTATCGCCCACTTTAGTGACCACTTTTTCGAATTGATAGATTTGCAAGTGATCAGTAACACAAGCTTTCCGTCAGCCAGTGTAAAAATGAAAAGGGGAGAGCAAATGTTGGAGGGGAGTGCAGTCGGTTCCGGCCCTATAGATGCACTGTATTCCGCCATAATGGAAATGAGCCAGCTCGACATCCAACTGCATGAGTATCATATCAGCAGTGTTTCAAGAGGGAAGGAGGCAGTGGGAAAAGTTAAAATCCAGGTGGAATTCAGAGGGGAAAAATACACGGCTAAAGCAACAGACACGGATATCATGAAAGCAAGTGCATCGGCATTTATCAACGCGATCAATCATATTGTTGTTGATCATTTGCTTCCAGTCGGCTAGATGCAATGGGGGATGAATCAAATCCCCCATTTTTCAATGAATGAGGGCTTTATTCAATGGAAATCCTGCAAAAGAGTCATCTTTTCGTGAAGGGCTATTACAGATATATTTACCCCTTCCTCATTTGTCAGCCTTTTTTCAGGTACATAGGTTCCCAATGCCGTTATTCTGGCTTTGGACCGAACGTTATTCATCAAAAACACTCCTTTATTTGGGATGAAGTTCTATCATCTGGTACTAATCAAAGGGTATGAAAAACTTATTTCTGCTTTTTTATTTGAGTTTGCAAGAAATGTGTTTTCCCGGATAAAAGATCTGTAAAAGCTGCCAACTCATCTTTACTGTTTGTATTCACGTAAAAAGGTTCTCCAAAAATGATGGTTGCTTTCCTTGCTTTCCATAATTCTTTTAAGTTTGCAGGCCCTTCATATGCAGCGGGAACGACCGGAACCTTTGCCAAATTGGCGATCGTAACAGCTCCCCGTTTTAATGAAACATCTTCCATCGTTCTTGTTCCGCCGGGAAATATGCCGACAACTTCCCCGGATTTTAATAATTTAATAGGCGTCTTGATGCTGCTTGGTGAAGGATTTTCTCGATTGACAGGAAAGGCATTGATTTGGGAAAGAAAACGGGATATCAGCCTGTTTTTAAACAGCTCTTGCTTTGCCATAAAATGAATCGGACGCGGCGTACAAATTCCCAGAACGACTACATCCAGCCAGCCTTTATGCGTACAAGTTAAAACATAACCCCCTTTTGATGGAAGTAAATGTTTATTTTTCACCTCAACTTTACCCAGCATTCGAAAAATGATCGTGGCGAAGGTCAAAACAAATTTATACATATCATTCACCTGTTTCATTATCTGGTTTTAGCACCTGGTAATAATTATAAAGATTAAGAAATCAATATTCAACTAAGAATACATGAGTCAAACGCTTAATTGATTTTCGTCCGGCCTATCATGATCAATAATGAAGGACATAGCAGCCCTAGCATTATTACACACTGTTTAATCCAATCATCAGATAAATGGCAGTTCCCCATATAAACAGAGCTGAACATTTGTTGAAGGTGTTCATTATTTTTCCTTTACCATCCAGCTTCTTCATAATCCTGCCTGCTGCCGTTAACCCAAAGAACCAAATCCAGGACACTGAAATACAGGCAATTGTAAAAAGTATTTGTTCCAGTCCGGTATATTTTAATGCGCTTGTCCCAATGACGCCAACAGTATCCAAAATGGCATGAGGGTTTAATAGAGATACCGATAGTGCGAAAATGATCTGTTGCTGGATTGGCAATGCTTGATTCGTCCCGGTCGGAGCAGGTTCGGCCCTCCAAATCCCGTATTGAGCGAGGTGATTGGACGGTTGGAATGAAACTCCCGACGCAGCGCCAGATGGCGGCACAATTTAAAGTGAATCGAAGTACGGTTCAGCTCGCTCTCGATGAATTGCGGGCGGAGGGCTGGCTTGAATCGAAAATGGGGTCAGGCGTATATGTGGCGAATAACGCATGGAATGTGCATTTGAGCAGATCCCAGCCGAATTGGCAAAAGTATATTGAGTCAAGTATGTATAAACGAACTATCATACGATTCAATTAATCAATGAATTTGAGCAAAAGGATCATATCATCCGTCTTGGAACAGGTGAATTATCGCCGAATTTATTGCCCGCGAAAAAAATAGAACAATCTTTAAAAGAGATTTCACTCGAGTCTAAAGCAATTGGTTATTCTTCACCGCAGGGAAGTAAAAAGCTTCGTGAAATTTTATGTAATTATTTAAAAAAACGGGGAATTGAAACGGCCCCGGAAAATGTGTTAATCGTTTCTGGTGCGCTTCAAGCACTTCAATTAATAGCCATAGGATTATTAGAACAAGGATCGATCGTTTTCCAGGAAAAGCCATCGTATTTACATTCCGTTCATCCATTTCAATCGGCAGGGATGCGCATGTTATCAGTTGAACAGGACGATTTAGTAAACAATTTACGAACAACTGGCAGAAGGCCCGGCATTTCAATGCCGGGATGAATGCCAGAAACATAGGTTTAAAAAAGAAATCGGCTCTTGTTTTTATTTTTTAAATATTGTATCATTAATATAGAATGTATGTTCGGATGTCCGAGTAAATATGGCGAAAAAAGGTCCCCGCTATGTCGTAGAACTATTCCTTAAAACGGAGATTTTTCAAGTTCATATATTAGAGAAACGCCTTGAAATCGGCCGCCATATTTATAACGCCTGCAAGCG
>NZ_JBFEGN010000152.1:0-4305 GCF_047228825.1 Siminovitchia jepli | reverse complement strand
ACGCAGTGAATCAGGATTCCTTTTATTAAACAAAACAATTCAAATTTCTACATTTATTGATATGCGGAAGATGGGTTCTATTAACCTATCGAACATAATTACTGTCTATAGTTTAAATGGTTAAATAAATAATTTGGAGGTATAAAAAAATGAGATCACGTGTAAAGAAGGCAATTCCGATTCTCGCAACAATGGTTCTTGCTACCACAGCTATTACAACCCAATCCTTTTCCATTGATGGAAATGGTCAAAAAGCTGAAGCAAAAGAATTTTCGAAGAAAGAAGTAAAACAGAATAACCCTACTTGGCTCGCAGGTGACCACCACGTACATAGCGAGTGGAGTGTTGGTTGGGACAATTCTACAAATCCTCCAACACCTATCCGAGGTGGAGATGCCATTTACCCAATTACGAAAAATGCGGAAAAGGCTAGGGAGTACGGACTTGATTGGGTGATGACAACAGATCATGGGGGGCCTAATCATTCCAAGGTTAACTTAGAGCAAGCTTATCCTGAATTATTAAAATCCCGTGAAGCTGTTCCTGAAGTTCTTCAATTCTTCGGTATGGAGTTTGACACACCTGCTGCTGATCATAGTACATTAATGATTCCGAAAGTTGAAAATGAATCACAAATTCTTTATGATATTGAAAGCAAATTTAGTAAGCGCGATCCTTTTCCAAATAACGGCAGCAGAGATACTGAGTCCACAATGATCGAAGCGCTTAACTATATGAAACAATTGGACGAAGATGAGCAGCCAATCCATATTGCCCATCATCCTTCCCGTTCAGCTAATGGTGATGGTGTGTGGGGACAAGATACACCTCAGGAGTTTCGTAATTGGAACGATACAGCACCTAATATTTCTATTGGAATGGAAGGTGCCCCTGGTCACCAGGCCACTGCTATAAATAGAGATGGCTCTCAAAAACCAAATGGTGCTCGTGGATCATATGGCAACTACCCAACAATGGGCGGATTTGATCAAATGACGGCAAAGCTTGGTGGACTATGGGATTCTATGCTAGGTGAAGGAAGACACTGGTGGATTACAGCTACTTCTGACTCGCATGTTAACTGGCGTGATGGCGGAGGCGACTTCTGGCCTGGTGAATACTCTAAAACGTATGTAAAAGCAGAGAAAGACTATGATGATATTATGGAGAGCATTCGTAAAGGGAATGTTTTCGTTACAACCGGCGACCTCATTTCTGAACTTGAAATGAAAGTTCAAGCTGGCGGAAAATCACCTTTGTTTGCGAAATCCAAAGGAAATTCAGCAACTATCGGTGAAACTTTAACTATTCCAGGAAAATCTAAAGATGTAACAGTAACGATTCGCATTAAAAATCCAAACACCGCAAATGCCAATGGAGATAAACCAACAGTTGACCATGTGGACTTAATTATGGGTGAGGTTACTGGAAAGGTAGAAGATCGTTCAACTGCAACGAATACGACTACGAAAGTCGTCGAAACTTTTACAAAAAAAGATTGGAAGCAAAATGGTGAATACATTGAGATTACTCATACGTTAAAAGATGTTGATAAAGACAGTTATATCCGTTTACGTGGAACAAATACTCAACAAACGGAACCTGAAATTGATCCTCGTGGAGAAGATCCGTGGACGGACCTTTGGTTCTACTCAAACCCGGTGTTTATCAAAACTGCGAAATAGTTTAAAAAAAGGTAATGTGGCGAGGAGACTAAGCCTCCTCGTCTTTCTTTTTTAACACGAGAGAAAGAAACAATCGAAAAATGGAGGATCTTATGAAAAAGCTATTTTTACTCATTTTATTTATGATTTCAATTACCTCTTTAATAAAATCTCCTTCTGCATATGCTCATACCAATAACAGTGAAGGGTACTCCCACATTGAGGTGAATGGGAATAATCTCGATTATGAACTGAAGCTTGATCTAACAGAACTTGGACATTCAATGAAAAAAGAAATGTATGAACAGCAATTATTTGATACGAAAGCAGTTCAGGATTATATAAATTCACATATTAATCTTTATGCAGATAGTGTAAAAGTGGATGGAGCAATAGAAACATCTGATGTTGAAACGATTGACGGGCGACAGTTTGCAGTAATAGACCTGAACTACGAGCTAAAAGAAAAACCTGAAAAATTAGTCTTAGACTATAATGTGTTTCTAGATGATTCAGATCCAAGTCATGCCAATTATGCAACGATTAAATTAGATGGAAAACAACAAGAGGCGGTTCTTTCATACGAATCAAGAGAGCTTGAAATTGGAGAAGTGACCTTTGTTCAATCCACGAAGCAGTTTCTATTACTTGGCTTAGAACATATCTTTACAGGGTATGATCATATTCTGTTTGTCATTAGCTTATTATTTGGAGCAAAGAGCATCCGAAACATTTTCTCCTTGGTCACTGCTTTTACAATTGCCCATAGTATTACATTAGCACTTGCAACACTAGATATTGTGCAATTACCTAGCAGGTTAGTAGAGTCTGCCATTGCTTTAAGCATAATTTACGTAGCACTTATTAATATATTTAATCCTAACTCAAAACATCAGTCATGGCTTGCCTTTGTTTTTGGACTTATCCATGGATTCGGTTTTGCAGGAATACTTTCGGAAATGCGACTTGATGGAAGCCATTTGGCCACCTCCCTACTATCTTTCAATATCGGTATTGAAATTGGACAGCTTATCATCGTTTCAGTGGTATTCCCAATCCTCCTATGGTTGAAAAAATTAACATTCAAACCTATTAAATGGGTGATTCCAGGATTTTCAGTCGCTATTTTAGCATTCGGACTAGTTTGGTTTATTGAAAGGGCTTTTTAACAAAGCTATCACTCGTTAACATAAAAAATCCCCAAAGTTACTATGGATTTTCTAGTCGGTGGCGATGGGGAGTATTGTTAAAATGCGCAAAGGCTAATTCAACAGATTTCGTTTCTCGTTTGGATTCAGCCATTAGAAATACCTCCCGTTCATTTATTTTATTCTACCAATAAAAAAACTAAACTGTGAAGAAAGAGTGTGGTTACCCCCAAAAGTTAAAGTTTTTATTATGCAGCTGCTTGGCTGGATTGAGTTCTGTATTCGACTGGACTCAATCCAGCCAATTTTTCTTTTGATCGTACATGGTTATACCAGTAGATATATTCCTCAATCCTTTTTTTTAATTCTTCATAGCTTACTAATTCTTCACCCCATTTTTTCACCCCTACTCCAATCTAACCAATACTTCAAATAACCTTTGAATCAAAGATGATAAGGGAGCTGCGAGTGAAGATTATAGTGCTTTTTTCTATCGGCCAAAACATCGAAAATATGTTATAGAACATGAATAAAGTTGACTTATTATTCTGCCAGCAAGGATATATAAACTTTTATCATTATAGCTCCAAAGGTTGTCATAAGAAGCAATGGTATCCATCCGAATTGTTTTTTCGACTTTCCTACGATTTCATTAAGTGTTACATATAAAAGGGTTCCAATAGCAGTTCCTGTCAACAATGTGTCTACTGTCCTTGCTGTTTCCTTAATTGTTTCCCCTAAAAAAGCACTCACTCCGAAGACAACCGATAATATGGTTATTATATAAAGGAAGATAACTCCTTTTATTCTTGTTACTAATAAGGTGGTCATAATGGCTATACCTTCCGGAATTTGATGAAGGATAATTGCGGTTAGAAAGGAATAACTGTTGAATAAGTTAACAGCTCCGTATGAAAAACCCATAATTATATGATGAAAGAATATAGCTGCAACTAAAAATCCTAATGTTCTTTCGGAAACATTAATCTCTTCTTCGTGATGAAAAAAATGACCAATTAATAACATAATGATGTACCCTGTTAAAGCACCTAAAAGTACACCTTTGAATTCAAAGTCTATTAGTGTGTGAGGGATTAAGTCAAATGTAATAATACCAATCAAGTTCCCTCCACAAATGACATATACATAAGGTAGCTTTTTTGGGAAAAATCGGTTAATTGAACTTGATAATAATCCCCCAATACTTAAACCCAAAACAGAAATTCCTGATAAAAACAAAGGCATCCACACGGATCCCAAATCCTTTCAAATAAAGTTGGTCTGTACAATCTTATGTACGCAGTCTTAATGAAAAATATTCTGTTATTGGCATACTTTTGTTAAATTATTAGGGCTTACTGAACAACCTTTATTTTGATCAATAGTTTGCCACTCGCGTTCTGAAATAAAAATAGTCGTCGAATGAAAAAATAAAAAAAGGGAAAAAAGGATCCCGAAGGATCTTTTCAAGGTTCATGACCAAGAACTGGAGG
>NZ_JBFEGN010000151.1:0-4477 GCF_047228825.1 Siminovitchia jepli | reverse complement strand
TGGAAATTAGGGTATAGCCGGTTAGCTTAGTATTGCTTTTTTTAGCAGTTCGTTAGTTATATTTTCAGGGTAGATACATTTAATCACTATATTCCTTACTTACACGATGCTACAAAACATAAATTTCCAACAAATTTAAGTGAAGAATATATCAAATTTTCTTTAGCGTTTAATGCTGGAGGAATGTGGAATGTACTTATGAAATGGATGGAAGAAGACTTTCAACATTCTTTTACAGATTTGATTCATGCTTTCAATGAAATCGCTACTTTTAATTATGCTAATATTCAAATGGAAAATAATGAAATAAATAATGATTGAAGCTATAGTTACTAGATTCCGCACTATTTTCCGATTTATGATATGGTAAACATCATCTAATTATTGGGGATATTTCACACGATAATCCGAATACCCTAAATTACTTTGTTAAGGAAATCTTCTCGAGTGATTAATGTGAATTTCCTGTTCTGATTGTTTTAAAAACATTTATAATTAAATAAAACGGGGATGATACTTTTGCCCACATTCGGCGGGTCATAAAGAAACACCAAACAAATTTTTAAAGGATTTTTTCTCTCTTTCTCGAAATTATTCCTAACGATGAAAAAGTGAGGAAGAATCCCATGACTCAATCCGATACAGTTTTAACGCTTTCTGCAGGGCCATCCCAGCTCCTTTCTGCCATTTGTGATGAAATTGACTTCGAAAAAATGATCAATGACCAGTTGGTTTGGGATAAAGATCGTTGCCATTTGTCGCCGGGTACACGGTTGAAAGCTCTTCTGATCAACATCCTGTGTGACCGGCAGCCCTTATACCATATCCATCGATTTTTTGAAGAGCTAGATGTAGAGATGCTATTCGGGAAGGGTGTAAAAGCAGAGGATTTGAATGAGTATTCCATCGGCCGGGCCCTTGACGCTTTACATCAGGCAACGCCTTGGAAGGTCTATTCCACCTTGTCTGTATCTGCTTGCCGTAAACTGGGCCTTCCATTGCGGACTCTTCATAATGACACCACCTCCTATTCGGTTTTCGGTGATTATGAAACAGCAGAGAAAGCTGTTGAGCCAACCCAAGAGGAGCTTGTCATCACCCACGGATACAGTAAGCAGAACAGACCGGATCTAAAGCAGATTGTGCTTGGCATGGGTGTAACCCCTGAACGGATTCCTGTCTTGGCAACAGTGGAAAATGGGAATACGGACGACAAAAGCTGGAATCCGACATTCATCAAAAAACTCCGTGAAACCCTTTCAAAGGAGGAGTGGGACAAGCTTATTTATCAGGCGGATTCCGCCTTGATTACGACCGAAAACTTGCGCGCCATCAGAGAAGAGCTTTATTTCATCTCCCGTTTTCCCGAGACCTTCAAGTTAAGCCATGACTTAAAAGAAAAGGCCTGGAAAAACGGTGAATGGCAGAAGCTCGGACAGTTGAAATCGTCCAAACATGCAGCTTCTTATAAAATTCAATCTTTTGTAGAGAAACTGGACGGCTATCTATATCGTTTTGTCGTGGTCTATTCCGATCAGCTGGGTGAACAAAAGGAGAAAACACTAGAGCGGAAAATAGCTAAAGAACAAGCCCATCTTGAAAAGGAAATCAAGAAGTTTGAAAGTACAGTCTATCATTGCCAAGAAGATGGCGAAAAAGCGATAAAAGTGTTCCTGAAAGCCCATTCCAGCACCTATTTTCATTATTCGTTTCGTCTTGAACCAGAAGAAGCCATCGAGAAACGAAAGAAAAGAGGCCGCCCCAAAAAAGGGGAAACTCCGAAGGTCATCACAATATATCGTCCAAAGCTCCAACAGCTGACAAAAAATGAAGAAGCCATTGAAGAGAAAAAACGTAAAATGAGCACATTTATCCTGATCACCAATAAGGTTGACCAAAATGAGCTGCCTGATCGCGAAGTCCTTCAAACATATAAAGGGCAGGAGGCTGCAGAGACGCGCTTTCGCCTGTTGAAAAGCCCCGCTATGATTGACGGTTTCTTTTTAAAGAAGCCAAGCCGAATCGAAGCATTGGGCATCGTATTTGTCATGGCTCTTTTGATTTATGGCATCCTGGAACATCGAGTAAGGGAAAAGATGAAGCAGGAAGAAACTCCATTGGTCCTGGCCGGGAAGCGCAAGCTATTTCGCCCGACGGGGAAGGTATTGTTAAAAGAGTTGCAGGAAATTAAGGTCATTTATGTTCGTCAGGCAGGGCAGGTGATTCGCTTTCTTCCTGATAATATTGGGGATCAAACGAAACGGATCCTTGAGCTGTCAGGATATGACATGTCCATCTATGTGACGAAAAAAGCCGAAAAAACGATGATTTGACTCCTAAAGGATACGGGAACGCTCAAAACCTGTCGAAATGGATGGATTAAAGTTGAGATAAGTCGATTGGAGACTTAATAAATCCAAATTTTTAAACAGGCACCTGAAAAAGAGGAACAGCTTGTCTTTCAGGTGCCGAATATGGGCTTTTGGTGAAAAAGGACGACAATTTTGAAGAAGCTAGGAGTTCAAGTAAATCAGTCAGCGACTCCTGGGTCCCGGAAAAAAATGTTGCAACCGGCTTCACAAAAAAAGGTATGATTATGTTTATAAGCTTAATTGGATTGTTTGTTGTTATTAGATACCTTTTTTTCTAAAAGTAAAAATCTTTGTTTAAAGATTGCTCTATTTTGATGATTAAGCAGGTAAAATGCTGGATGGTAAGACGAATATTTTGTTAAAACCATACTTCGGGTAAAGGCCAATGTTCCAGCATCGGGCGCTTTGACACAGTTGCCCCACAATCGGGCGAGCCTATGATGGGCGTTTATTTCGCAAATAAGACGGAGTGATGATAATGAAGGCTTTTAAAAGTAGACTTTATTGGATGCTTTTACCCTTTGCAGTAATTATTGGATTATGTTTTATATTGTTTTCACCTAACAATGGGTCCGTCTATGCTTTCATAACGGCAATTGTATTTTGGATCGTTTATTATTCTTGGACTTATATTGATAGAAAACGCAAAAAGCACATTGATCAATAAAGAAACGCTTTTCCATTATCGGGCGCAATAATTAAATATACCTGTGCAAATTCGGGCCAGTTTGGAGTGGGTAAAAATCAATAAACATCGGTTTTTATTTCATATTATAGTGTTCTTGGTAGCTCTTACTGTAGGTATCATAAAATATCCATCAACCATCTCGACCGTGGCTATAACAGTAGCTTGCTGCGCGGTATTCTTTTACAGAGAGCCTGTTCTCTTTAAAAGAAACGATAAGTAGCATACAGTATTAAGCAATCGGGCGCGTTTCCCTAACAAGGCATAGCGTCTTTTTCGCATATAAGGCGCAGATTGTTTCACTGGTTCATGGATTTATGTGGAGGTGGAATGATGAACTTTTTTGAGTGGAAAATTGAAATGCCGGATGTTTTAAAACCGTATATAGATACTGAGAATAAAAGAATGGCTATTCTTACAGCCGACGATGATGAAATCCATATTGCTTTAGAGTTTGATGAAAACAACAATTTAGTTATGCATCCACGTTGGAATATAAACATTGTTATTTTGGGGGATAAACACTTAAAATTTACTACAAATTCTTAAAGGGTTTTTCAAGAATAGGGCCGGATTGTTGAGGAACATATGCTTCTTCCACAATGGAAATAATGAGAGGGGGTCGGATATTGTTTATTAGAAGGGTTCCGAAATTTATAGAGGAAAACGCCATTTCTGAATTAATTGAAGCTGTGATCGGCAATGTGAAGCAATGGATTTATATTCGGGGAAGAGATAAGAATAATCCGATTCTGCTTATGCTTCATGGCGGTCCAGGGACAGGACAAATAGGATTTATTCGCAAGTTTCAGACGGAACTTGAACAACATTTTGTCGTTGTCCAATGGGATCAAAGGGGATCTGGTTTATCTTATTCTAAAAAAATACCGTCTGAGTCGATGACTATCGATCAATTTGTTCATGATACGATTGAAGTAACAGAATATATTTTAAATCGTTTGGATAGACAGCAACTTTATTTAGTGGGACATTCTTGGGGATCAATTTTAGGTATGTTGGCAATAAAACATGCACCTCCATTATATAAACGTTATTTTGGGGTTGCTCAAGTTACCCATATTGGATCGAGTGATAAACTTTCATATACAAAACTGCTAGAAATAGCACAGATGAAAAACAATGAAAAAGCATATAAAGCATTACTACAGATTGGCCCCCCTCCATGGAACAATTTAAAGCATAACAGAATTCATCAAAAATACGTCGAAGCTTTAGGTGGAGGGATTACACGGGACGGTACAATGGTACGTAAAATAATGCTGAATTTAATAACAAGCAAAGAGTATACATTACGCGACTTTATACGTTTTTTGCAAGGACAATTTTTTGATATGAAAATAACATTTTGCTTGAACGCACTGTTTCAATTTGTCAAGTACGCGGGAAAAATTCCCATGTA
>NZ_JBFEGN010000150.1:0-4490 GCF_047228825.1 Siminovitchia jepli | reverse complement strand
TACCCAGATTTGTAAATTGTTCCCAAAAGAGCGCTGAATTAGTTTTCGGCAAATTTACTTTCGTAATTTGGGATTAAAAAAATCATCTTTAAATGGGAGACTGATTAATAAAAGATAGTGCGGTTCATGAATATCATAGCCCATTAAATTCATGCGGTAATATAAATTTCTTTCCTGTACTTCTCCATTTAACAATTCATCAAGCAGATTGCCGATAAGCCGGTGTTCTGCTTCAAAAGCTGCCATATCATTCAACAGCTTGATCGAACATGTTGCTGCAGCCCTCTCCAAAGAAAGAACATTAGCTTCACTAAAGCTGCCATGCTCTTTGATTAATGAAATATACCCATAAATTTCATTTTTTACAAGAATCGGGGTAACCAATCGCTCATGCGGATTGCCTTCAGTAATGGACAAATGAACTGTTTTCATCCCGTCTTTAATTTTTTTCCACTGGATTTCATTGATATGGCCTTTCATCGTATGGACATTGTTTGTGGGAAAAAGCTCTAATATATTCAAATATTTATCTTCTATCATCACCCCCGCATTCAAGTTTTTCCCCAATACAGTCACAATGGATGACAAGCGATTATCATTCAACAATACCCTGGATAACTCCTCATTTACCTGCAAAGCTTTTTGTAATGTTCTCTTTTGCTTTTCAATTCGCTTATAAGCCCTGTCCAGCTCTTTATCCAAATTTTTTTCTTGATAAAAGTAAATTTCTTTCTGCACTTCTTCATCCCATTCATCAAGAGGTTTAATCATCCACCGGCAATGAGCATCACCTTTTCCCCGGCACTCCACTTCTATACATAGAGCGGTACGCTCCAATAATTCACTTATGTAACCCCCGGCATACCCCGTTGCCATGAAACAAACGGGTTCCTCACTAATTCCAAAATATTTCAAGTGCTGTTCCACTTCATAAGAATCTGCCCAAATACCTTCTGCATAATAATATCCGGTTTCTTTATTATATGTAATTTGAGATGGTACAACATTAAGGCTCCCGGTATGCGAGTGAATCTTTGGCCCCAAGTAAAACCATTCGTGCTTAGTCGTTTCGGGATACATACTTTTTAATTTTTTTGCATAATCACTCCCATGATTCCAACCATAACGCAGCATAAAGCCTTTTGTTCTTTCAACCCCCAAAGCAAATATGAGGTCCCTCTTTAGGGTTCCCAGTGCATTTGCCCCCATGAGAACATAGCGCTGGTCGTTCAGGAGTATTTTGCCAGGTTCGAAATGATACCCCGTTAAATCCTTAATAAAAAGATTATCCATCTCTTTTGTTCACTCCCTTCAATCGGAATATTTAGGTATAATTTCGTAGGTTAAAAGATACATTAACAGAATCGTTTAAAAATTACTACATAAATTGGCAGATTCGTATATAGATGATGGAAAGCGATTTCAATACAATTTACATTATAAAAGCAGTCGGGAGGTGTATGAAAAGAATACTTAAAGCTTCAGTGTGATTGGTTATCATATTAAAATTTTTGGAGGGAGCTTAATGACAGTAAATATTGAAGGATATGTTGAAGTAGAGCAACGGTTGGATTTTATTCGGGATCAGTTTGCATTGGAAGAAGGCCACTTTGACACGAGGGAAGAAACGTCTCCATGGATTCCATTTACTGAAGGAACCTGGATTCGCCATCTGACATTTGATGTCCGAAACAACTATGCGGTCAATATTTTAAAAGTAGCTCCGGGAGCAACATTAGGGAGACATCGACATCGCGCCCAAGTAACGGGATATGTACTGAAAGGCAGCTGGAAATATGAGGAGTATGACTGGGTAGCTAAACCTGGCGATTTCATTCGCGAAAGCCCGGGTCGTACACATACACTCGTGTCGGAAGAAGGCATGGAAACCATATTCCAACTGGGGCTTCCATTGGAATTTTTAAATGAAGATGGTACATTGATTGAAACTGTTGACGTATTCTGGTTTATCGACCATTACCTGACCTACTGCAAAGAAAACAATATTCCTGTCAACAAGGCATTGTTCTTATAAAATCAATCCAATTATATTTGATGATTTACGCTGGATTTGGGGGGGCCAGCGTCCCCTTATCATTAAAATTTACAAATTATTAAAATAATTAAAGGTGGAGTATACGATGACAAAGCCAAAGTTTTGGACATATGAAAATAAATTACTGATTATTCTATTTTTTGCGTTTGGTTTTGTATTTTTTGATCGACAAGCCCTTAATTTCTTAATTCCCTTTATCATAGAGGATTTACATTTAAATAATACGCAAATTGGACTGCTTGCTTCAGGGTTGGCTTTAACCTGGGCATTATCCGGACCCATCGTCGGTCTTTTCGCAGATAAAACTGGCAAAAAGAAGCAAATACTCATAATATTTATTTTAATTTTTTCCACTCTTTCATTACTTCACGGAACTGTAACTTCTTTTGCCATGCTTTTAGTGTTGCGATTACTGATGGGTTTTGCAGAAGGACCAGTCCTGCCAATTTCACAATCAATGATGGCAGTAGCCTCTTCCCCGTCCAGACGAGGATTCAACATGGGGTTTATGCAGAGTACAGCCGCCAGTATGCTCGGAAGTGTATTGGCCCCATTAATTATCGTGAGTCTTGCATCAACATTTGACTGGCGAAAAGCATTTTACTTAACGATCGTTCCAGGCATTATTTTAGTATTTTTCATTTGGAAACATGTTAAAGCAAAAGAAGATGCTGTCGAGGCAATAAACCAAACCGATTCGGTATCGATTAAAGACATAAAATTAATGGATGTTGTAAAACACCGTAATATATGGATGGCTACATTGATCAGCATATTTTCCTTAACCTGGTTTCTAGTGTATATCACATTTGTTCCGGTCTATTTGGTCGGAACAAAAGGATTGTCTCCGGGATCGATGAGCCTGATTATGAGTGCGGTCGGATTTGGCGGTGTTTTATGGGGATTTGCAGTACCGGCTATTTCGGATAAAATTGGCCGGAAGCCGGCAATGATTTTCTTTTCTTTTGTCTCTGCTCTTTCCCCGCTTGTTGTACTTTTATATAATGGCGGATCACTTTGGTTTTTAGCCCTGTTAATTTTTTTGTTCCATACGGGACAAGGAGTACAGCCATTGTTTATGTCAACGATCCCGGCTGAATCCATCCCTGTAAAATATATAGCCGTTTCTGTAGGGCTCATTATGGGTGTTGGAGAATTAATAGGAGGGGTCATTTCCCCATTATTAGCAGGATTTGCTGCAGATAGCTTTGGTACGTCAGCACCATTGATTATTTCCATTTCCGGAGCCCTTATAGCCGGGATACTATCCATGTTTATGATAGAGACCGCTCCGGTTAAAACAAAGAAAAAAATTGAAGGCGATAAATTATCGAAATATTCTGTCTGAACTATGTTGATAGTCCTCACTTGGGACCCTATTTTAAATCGGGTGAGTGGTTGAATGAAAGCAGCCTTTTGGCACGGAATCAAAGATATCCGGGTAAAAGAGATGAATGTCCCTGTTGCAAAGGATGGAGAAGTGTTGATTGAAGTAAAGTGGTGCGGAATTTGCGGGAGTGATTTGCATGAATATTCGGCTGGACCAATTACCATTCCCGTTGGCGAACCCCATCCATTAACAGGGGACAAAGCACCGCTTATATTAGGGCATGAATTTGCCGGAACGGTTGTCGAATTGAGCAAGGGAGCGACTAATGTAAAAGTGGGTGACCGCGTTGCCATTGAACCGATTTTATATTGCGGAGCTTGCGAACCTTGCAAACAAGGCTTATACAACTTATGTAAACTACGCGGATTTCATGGAATTGTCGGGAATGGCGGAGGCTTTGCTCAATATACGGCGATTCAGTCCCGCATGGTGCATAAAATTCCTGATGAAATGTCCTTTGAAGAAGGAGCAACCATTGAGCCTGCAGCCGTGGCAGTGCAAGCCGTCAAAAAAAGCCAAATCAAAATCGGTGACACATGCATTGTTTTTGGAGCCGGTCCTATCGGACTCATTATCATTCAAGCAGCCAAGGCAGCCGGTGCAGTCAGCGTGATTGCCGTTGAAGTTTCAGAAAGCCGGATTGGAAAAGCAACGGAGGCAGGGGCAGACCATGTAATAAATCCTTCCAAAGAACAAGTGCTTAGCGCAATAATGGAAATAACAGATGGCAAAGGAGCAGACATATGTTACGAAGTTTCCGGAGCCGAATCGGCTTTTATTCAGGCTATAAATGCAGTGAAACCAAGTGGGGAAGTCATGATTGTCAGCCTGTGGGAAAAACCGATATCCATCAATCTAAATCAACTGGTTTTAAAAGAATGTAAAATAAACTCATCTGTTGGCTACAGCCACATTTTTCCGGAGGTTATTGCACTTATTTCTTCCGGACAAATAAATACAAAATCTTTGATTACAGCCATGCAATTGACCCAGTTGTGCCATCTTTTTGATCCACCTCTGCCATGAAATTGATCCACCTAAGAC
>NZ_JBFEGN010000014.1:0-57907 GCF_047228825.1 Siminovitchia jepli | reverse complement strand
AATTATCCCATATTTATCAAAATTTGGGGGGGTAAAATAAGTGAATTATCTCGAAGAATTTTTACTCCTCAAAGCTGGTTGCTGCATGTTATCCGGTCTGAATCAAAAACCCCGGCAGTTTGGCACCGGGGCAGTCAAATATTTAAGTTTTGCCGTTTTCTTTCCAGCCAATGTGTAAAACGCCTTGCTTCCATCGGCTTTTCAATCAAGTATCCTTGGACGAATTCACAGCCAAGGCTCGTCAGCATGTACAATTGTTCCGTCGTTTCGATTCCTTCGGCAATGATCCTTAATCCAAGTCCATGTCCCATGGTTAAAATGGCATGAACGATGGCAAGATCAGGAGATTGCTTATGAAGATTCTGGATAAAAGAACGATCAATTTTCAACGTGTGAATCGGAAAATGCTTTAAATAACTAAGCGATGAATAACCTGTCCCAAAATCGTCGATCGAAATATGAACGCCCATTTCCATCAACTCACGCAGCATATCAACGGTTTTTAATGATCGGTCAATCATCACGCTTTCGGTCAGTTCCAAATGGAGATGCCGGGGTGCGAGCCCCGAGGCGTCAAGCGCCTGTTTAATGTTGTCGATAAATCGGTTGTTTTGAAGCTGGTAGGCGGATACATTTACAGAAACACTGATATTTTCAAAGCCATTCCTTTGCCATTCCTTTATCTGCAAACAAGCCGTTTTTAATATCCACTTGCCCAACGCATGAATCATTCCGGTTTCTTCAGCAACCGGAATAAACTTCATCGGCGGCACGATTCCCCATTTGGGATGCTCCCACCGCAGCAGTGCTTCACAGGCAACAATTTCTTTGGTGACCGAATTAATGATCGGCTGATAAGCCAGAAAAAACTCATCTTTGTCGATTGCTTTGCGCAAGCTTCTTTCAAGCTCCACCCGCTCAATCATTTCTTTATTCATTTCATTTAAATAAAAAACAACGTTTTTACTCGTTCCAGATTTTGTACGGCTCAGGGCAGCATCGGCGTTTTTCATTAAACTGGCATATTCCTGCCCATCAAACGGATATACACTGATGCCGATGCTTGGTGCGATATAAAATTCTTGATTTTCAAAGAGCAGCGGCTCCTGAATGGCTTGTACAATGCGCTGGCAAATCGCAAGCACCGCATTTGAGTGCGTATTTCCACCGAGCAGAACCGTAAATTTGTTTGTCGAAAATCTCCCCAAAAAGGATCCTCCCGGCAACATAGACTGGATCCTGGCGGCAAGCTGTATCCGTGCCTTGTCGCCGACATGGTGTCCAAAAGCATCGTTAATCGTTTTAACCCTGTCTATTTCTATAAACAAAATGGAGAATGACCGTTTTTCCTTTTTTGCCTTTTGGATCCACTTGTTCACCATTTGTTCCAATTTTCTTTGATTCGGCAGTCCCGTTTTCTCATCATAATAAGCCATTTTTTCAAGCTTTTCTTCCATGAGCCGCTGTTCTGTCATATCCCGGCCGACCAACAACATTTCAACACATTCCTCATGGGCGAAAATCGGGAAAATATGAATGTAAAAAGTTTTGAATTCCTTTTTCCCCGGAACTTCCATTTCTAACTGAACGGTCTTTCCCATTTTTGCTTTTTCAAAGCCATTTTTAAGCTGTTCCCTATTTATAGGGTTGATAAATTCCATCCAGCATATCCCTTCCAGCTCTTCCGTCCTTTTGCCGAACATCTTTGTAAAAGCCGGATTGACCATGCGGATGTTGCCGTTTACATCTGTTGTAAATATGATATCAGGGTGGTTTTTGATAATTGAATCATAATATCCCCCGGAAATTGACCGGAGATCCAAATCTCCTTTCAATTTCTTTGGTTCTGTTTGCAGCAACTGGGTCCACCGTTCAAAATGATTTTGTTTGTTTTGGAACTGATCTTTTCTTCCTCCGGCCAGCTCCGATATACATAAATAAATGTCCTTGTGCTGGTCCATACTAGCTGGTTTGCCGGGAGGTTTCACAATTGTTTGCCGGCAAACGAAAAGGGAAATGTTAGCCGCATGAAAATCCGGCAATTCATCCAAACGGCTTGTAAAGCCAAAAATAGTATGATTCTGTATTGCCACTTTATCCGGCTCGCCTTTTTTTAATGGATCATGAAATCTGGCCGCTGTACCCTTCTGCTCTGCCTGTCTTTCATTCAAGATGATTTCGGCACCCAAGTTTTGTGCGCTGAAAGTAACTGCAGCAATCCCTTGTTCGGATATCATCGATTCGGTAAAAATGATTGTATTTTTACCGGCAGTTCCTCCGGCAATGGCAATTTGCGGATGGTAGTCGCCAAATAATCCGATGCAATCCTTAAGCATCCCGCTCCATTCATTCGCCACCATAATAGCCGCTTTTGGCCTGCCAAATGCGAGCCCTTTTACAAAATCAATGATGGGATCATTGCCGGCAAGATCCAATAAGGACGAGGTTATTTTTATTTCGTTAAAATGTGTAAAATATAGGATGGATTGCCCGTTCCTCCCGTCTGCCAAATGGCCGGCAGCATTGTGCCCGATCATGACGGCATGGGGTAAAAGGGTGGAAATCAAACGGCGCAATCGATTGATTTCTCCGATTGACCAATTCGCAACATCCGCTTGGATTAGAAGGCTGTTGGAAAATTCGTGATAATGAGTTTGTATGAAATCCTTCAATTCGTTTTCATTCTTGTAAGCATAGGCGTATGTTGGTCCCAAGCTGTCAGTCACCACCGTTCATTTTTCAACATTTTTTGACTATTTCTTATTACTACTATTTTAATGATTTTGTCTGATTATGTCACTATTAATTGTGCTATTTTTCAATTCATACGGCTAAAATAAAAAAACCGCCGGCATGCAGCGGTTTTTTCTCAGGTTCTATGAAAGCCAATTCCATCCGAGCGGCAATTTAATCCCCAAAATGAACGTTACAATAAGGGCAATGATAAAGATACCCCAAAATAATCCAGTCCCTTTGCCTTTTGACAGGCGTACAAGTATCATTTCCATCATCGCAATCACGATGACGCCGCCAAGAAATTTCAGCCCGTACAAAGCCGGGTTATAGCTTTGATGTTTTGAAAATAATAATATTCCCGTAATAAGAATGAGCAAATAAAACACCCTGAGGATCATTTGGACAATTTTTTTGCCTTTTTCGTTTCCCCCTTTATGTAAAGCCAATGCAACAACAAAAAGAATCAGCCCAATCGCCCATGTCGTAATATGGGCATGCGTCGTATCAAACATCTGTCATACCTCCTCCACCTGCCTGTAGTTTTTAAAATCCGCGAAAGGATACTCCATCCATCTTAGCATAGAAGGGATCGGCAAAAAACGGACAGGCCTTCAGTTCACACTATTGTTTAATTTTCCGACCCCTTCAACGTATACCTCTATTTCATCCCCGCTGTTCAGGAAACGGGGCGGCTTAAAACCTTTCCCGACTCCGGAAGGCGTTCCCGTGGCAATGATGTCTCCGGGTTCGAGCGTCATGCCTTGTGACAATGTGGAAATAATTTCCTCCAACGGGAAAATAAAATGTTCCGTATTGGAATCCTGGCGGATTTCTCCGTTCACTCTCGTTTGTATGCCCAATGTGTTGGGATTTTTAATTTCCGAGTGATGGACAATCCATGGGCCCATCGGACAGAAAGAGTCAAGGCTTTTTCCAAGGAAATATTGCTTATGCCTTTCCTGAAGGTCACGGGCCGTCACATCATTCACGATTGTATAGCCAAACACATAATCAAGCGCCTCTGCTTCGGTTATATTCCTCCCCCTTTTTCCAATGACAACAGCCAACTCGCCTTCATAATCCAGCTCATTCGTCAGTTTTGCATGGGCTTCTATCG
Source organism: Siminovitchia jepli (assembly GCF_047228825.1). Lineage (NCBI taxonomy): Bacteria > Bacillati > Bacillota > Bacilli > Caryophanales > Bacillaceae > Siminovitchia > Siminovitchia jepli. The sequence continues at coordinate 54,054 of NZ_JBFEGN010000014.1, read as the reverse complement.
TTTCTTGATGGCCAATGACTGTCGTGGGCGCTTTCGTAAACACGATCATCTGCTTGGGAATATCTGCCTCACTTCCCATTTCAATTGCATGGTCCCGATAATTTTTTCCCACACACATAATATTTTTGCTTGGCCGCGGAATCGGGGCAAGCCATTTCACATCTTCCAATGGAATCATATATTCCTCTTTTCTGTTTTCCGCTCCCCATTGGACCAATTTCCCAAGGGTCGCGTAAAAGTTGCCGCTCTCCTGAATTCCTTCTGCAATTGAGCGGGGGAGATCCTGATCATTTGCTTCTGCAAGTGCCAGTACATCCCAGACACGATCGCCTTTTTCATGAACCACGCCATATTTTACGATGCCATTCCATTCAAAACTCATTAACTTCATTCGTTCCACTCCTTCTTTTCATGTTTTTTCCATACGTCAACCTGCGCCACAGCATTTCTGCCGGACCTCTTTTGAACTTTGACAGCCATATCCCTGCCAAAACGACCTGGATAACATAAATCAAAATGGCAAGCCACGTTCCGGTAATCAATGAAACCTTTCCATACAGCCCCAGGCCATACGGATAAAAGATAAGCGTTCCGACAATGGATTGCATTAAATACATGGACAGTGACATGCGCCCCATCGCCGCGATCGGTTCCAACACCCCGGCTGCCAGCCGGGAGTTCATGAGAAGGATGAGGCCGGCTGCATAGGCAAACCCCAGGATGGGCCCCCCCAATGCATCCTGTATGTATTGCAGACTAAGGGAAGCTCCTGCAAAAAAAGGGATAAGCTTTACAGCTATGCCTGCCGGCAACGCAATCAGGAAAATGGCAAGCCACATTTTCCAATGTTCCTTTGCCTGTTCAATCCATTTCAACTTTGCGGCCCCTGCACCTATCATCATCATCGGTAAAATTAAAAATATGTATAAAACAAAGCCGCCTGACAGATTATTCATTTTCCAATCGGCGATGCGCTGGGACGTCACTTCCAGATAGCTTCCACTTGAGTAAATTTCCTGCGAATTTTGCAAGCCAACGATATCCGTATAATCCGTCAATGAAACCCCATCATGCAAATGGATCAAAATAAACAGCCCTGAAAACAACAACTGGGGCAGCAGATATAACACCATGCCCGAGCCAATCAGGAAAGGGCCGGGTATTTTCAGAAACAGAAGCAACAAAAGTCCCATCAGCGCGTATGTTATCAATATGTCCCCATACCAAATGAAAAAGGCGTGGATGACACCGATTGCAAGAAGAACCAACAGCCGCCTGACAGCGATGTTCCAAAAAGAATAACCGCCGGCCAAGGCTTTTCTTTGAATCATGACCATGCCATATCCAAACAGCATTGCAAAGATCGGGTAAAAGCTCCCCTGAACAAATATATCGATCCAGACATACGCTGTGAGGTCACCATATTCCCACCATTCGTACGGATTATAATAGCCGTATGGAGAATGAAATCCGATCATGTTAACGAGTATAATTCCAAACAGCGAAAAACCGCGCAAAACATCAAGCGTTTGGATTCTTTCCATGCAGACAGCGGGCGCCAAACTGTTATTCATCGCCATAACTCCTTTCTTCCGGTTCGAATGCAGGACACCTCCCCCATTTTAAAACAATTCCCCTGTTTTTGTTTATACCATCTTCGTCCATGTTTGTCTAAAAAACGATGCTTTTTTACACATAAAGACTTTTAAAAGCAGGATTGGGCGTTTGAATCACAATTTACGCAGCCGCTCATAAAATACAATGATGATAAATAGAAGCAGCGGAAGGATGTGAACGGATTTGCCCGGATTTGTTGGTGCCGTTCAAATTATTAACGTAAGTACAGGAGCCGCCGTCAATATTGGAGACGTGTTTCAAATCCATCCGATTGCCTATGCCAAAACCTTTTCCGGTTCAGGTTCGTTTAACACCGGTGAGGGGATTACGGTCCGAAATCATTATTCTTCAACAAACACTTATGATGCCGACGGCCTTGATCAAGGAATATTGTTTAATTTATAAGAAAGCGGACAACACGCCGCAGCAATTATCGGCGCTTATGTATGGCGTTCAAATGTTTACCGTTTCCCGTACGATTATCATGAACAGGAGGCCGAAATGATTGTCAATGTTCAACAAACGATTCATATTAATATGATAAAAATTGGCGGAATCACAAACTCTTCTGTCCTGCAAATCGGAACAGCAGGAATCATTAAGCCCGCCTCCTATTTATTCAATACAGGCGGATTTTCAGGGCCTGGCCCCCAAGCAGCAGCTCCGGAGCTGGCTCTGCAGGAAGTAAGCCTCATCCCATTGTAAAAAAGTGCCTGATAGCCAAAATGTAAGCGTGGTGGAGGAAAATGTACATTAACTATCATATTCAGCAATTGTACGGCTGCATCAATCAACAGCAGAAAGAAATAGCGCGGCTCAAAAGCAACATTCAACATTTATCGGCGGAGATCAAACGGTTGGGGGAAAAACCGCCCATGACAGTTGAACGGCTTGAGTATAAGTTCGATCAATTAAAGGTAGAAACGTTGGAAGGGACCCTCAATATCGGTCTCTCACCAGGAAACCTTGATGCGATCGATGAGGTATCCATACCGAATGCACAGTCGCCCCAGACGCAGGCACTTTTCCGGGATTCGGATATGTACCGCGATATGATCGGCAAGCTGAACAATTATATTGATGAAGAACTCGATCAGCTTATTTTGGATACCCAAACGCAGTCCGGAATTCACCTTGATCCGCCTTTTATTCAAATGATCAAGGAAGATGTGAGAAAGCAAATCTCCGGACGCGCGGATCATTATTTGCATTACTTTGGCTCGCAGCCAAATAACGAAGGTACCCAAGAAGAACTATATCATAAAGTATACCAAACGGTCATTGCAGATATTAACAAGGCGGTACATCGTTTTATCGCGGATATGCCAAATCAGGAAGGAATGAACCCTCATGGAACTTAACGTCGTGAACCGGGAATTATCCGTCGGACAAATTCGCGTCATCGGGGTGAGTGCGTCCTCTTTACTTTTGGTTGGGGATGCCAATACGATTCAATTGGGATCGGTCTTTGACACGCCCCCCGAATCACTGATCATAGGGCCTTTCGTTCCCCTTGCAAGAGAATCCGGAGTATTTCCGAAATGACAGGAAAAAGGAACTCGCTCGTTAAATGCACGGATATTAAAAGCATGCTGTTTGGTTCCGTATTGGAAGTGGGGGATTCCGTTCATCTGAGGGGCCATACTGAAGCCTTGGCCGTCCAAAGAAGAAAGCAGCTTTTTTATGCCGGCGAGGGAGATTTAAGGTCTTTCTCCGCCTTTCACAAACCCATTCCCCTTCCGCCGGTTTACGAACCATTGACGATAAAGGATAAAATCAATGACATTCCGAACATTCGTGTAGGGAACATCCATGTCATTACTGTATCATCTGCTTCGATTCTGCATATCGGCAGTACAAACCATATTGCAATGGAAGCAAGAGTGAAGCATATTCGGCAAATCAGCCAAACGATTTAAATTTTTTAAGGAGGTACGCGATGCCTGCCTTTATAGGACCTGTACAAATCTTTAATGTAGGTGGAGGTGTAGTCCATTTTGGCGACACGGCTGTCATTTCCCCGAAGAGCAGTTCAAAATTATATACCGGTTCAGGGTCTGACAGTTCCGGCGGCTTTGTCGCAACCAATAACGGTTTTAGCGCCACCAATACTTTGGATACGAATCTTGTCGACCAGCCGACGGTTGGCAATAACTGATCCGGAGGCATTAGAAAAAACGGGTACCCGAATTTTGGGCACCCGTTTTATAATTTGATAATATTCCCCCCATCGAAGAAATACAAATATTTTTCCTTCACTTTCTTTTTATAAATTTCCTTGATGGCACGCTCATATAAATGAACTTGCATTTGGTACCTGGTTTTCAATGTTTCTTTCGCCTGCGGGAATCCTCCCGGGAAGCGGCCGGTAATTGCATCGGTTTTATAATCGAGCAAAACGACTCCGTCTTCTTCTTCTATCAGACAGTCCACCACCCCCTGAACAACAACCACTTCATTTTCCCCGTCCCATTCAGGATAAACATCGTGCGCCGGAATGCCCATTGTAAAAGCTACTTCTCTTGAAATGTTCGATGTTCCCAAGAGCCTTTTTCCCAATTCGCTTTCGAAAAATTGGACAATCTGTTCGCCGGAAACCGCATCAGCCTGCTCCCCTGTAAGGATTTCCCTTTGAATAAGATCATCCAGCAAATGTTCGATGGACAGCAGTGTCGGAGCTTCGTTCAAAGGCATGTGCTGCATGACGGTATGCATGATGGTTCCCCGTTCGGCAGGCGACAGCGTTTTTTGCTCCAAGAATTTGGGCTTATGAAACAGAAGATTTTGGCGTTTTCCTGCAAACTCATACCCGCTTGTCTCATCCTGCAGTTCAGCCATTCTTTTCAGCTCGGAAATGGATTGCTTCGACATTTTTTTCGTAGCCATTTGATAAGGATACTTCCAGCTTAGCCGTGAAAAGACGAGTTCCTTGAAATGGGACTCAACATCCAAAGGCTCGCCTGCTTTAACGCGCTGCAGCCATTCTTCGCTGCCTTTGGCTTCTTCTTCCGCTATCGGCGCAATGTCCGTTTTCGAAACAATATCGATTTGCCACCGGGAAGGGTGCTCCGCGATGAGGCTTGCCGCCTGGATGCCGTCGCAAATATGGCAATGGCGATGCCTTAATAAAGCCGGTCCGATCCAATCCAAATAGGACATTGCATTCGCCCTGTCAAAATCTTTTAAAAGCCATTCTTCACTTTTGACCGCTTTTTGCCATTTTAATATTTCTTTTTCCGCATTTTTTACCGTACCGACAAGAAAAAGCTTCTCCTTGGCTCTCGTAAGCGCCACATAAAGAACCCGCATTTCCTCCGCAACCAATTCCAGCCTCTTTTTTCTCTTTAAGGCCAACTGGGGAAGGGATGGGTATGATATCCGTTTTTCCGGGTGGATATATTTGCTCGCAAATCCGTAATCTTTGTCAAATAGAAATGGGCGATACAAATCCTTTGTATGAAATTCACGTCCAATTCCCGAAACAAATACGATGGGAAACTCCAACCCTTTGCTGGAGTGAATCGTCATGACGCGTACGACATCTTCTTGCTCACCCAGCGCCCGTGCAGCTCCCAAATCTTTGCCACGGTCACGCATTCTGTCAATAAATCGAAGAAACCGGAATAAACCTCTGAAGGAAGTTTCCTCATACTGGGAAGCCCGGTCATACAGCGCGCGCAAATTGGCCTGACGCTGTTTTCCGCCCGGAAGGCCGCCGGCAAAATCATAAAAGCCGGTATCACGATAAAGCTGCCAAATGAGATCAGGAAGCGGGCCATTTCTGGCAAGGTTCCTCCATTCAGACAAACTGCTTAAAAAGTGCCTTACTTTTTCTCTTGTTTCCGTCTGGCCATCATCATTTGGGCTTTCAACATATTTTTTAACGGCTTCAAAATAACTCCCCTGCCGGGCGTCAAGCCGGATATGGGCAAGCTCTTCTTCATCCAGGCCGACGATCGGTGAACGAAGAACCGCAGCCAACGGTATATCCTGCTCCGGATTGTCAATGACTTTTAACAATGACAGCATGATGGTCACTTCGGTCGCTTCAAAATAGCCTTCTGCCAGATCCGCATAGACAGGAATGCCCGCATGCCTGAATTCTTCCATTATATCTTGCGCCCATGTAAGCGATCTTAACAAAATGACAATGTCTTTATATTGAGCTGGACGGGAGATCCCTTTTTTTATGTCATGGACGGGCTTTTCTTCGTCAATGATCTTCCTGATCTTCCCTGCCAAAAAACGGGCTTCCAGTTTCGTTTTTTCAAGCTCTTCTTGCGTTATTTCCGCATCGTTGTGCTTATTTTGGCCGGTATTTTCATCTGCCAGATCAATGACGGCCACTTCAACAGGATACGGTTCATCTTCGGGATATCCTGCCCCCTTCATCAACTCCGCGTCTTCGTTATAATCGATTTCTCCCACCTTTACACCCATGATTTGTTTGAACAAATAATTGGTTCCGTCAAGCACTTCGGCCCGGCTCCGGAAATTCCGGGACAAATCGATCCGCAGCCCGCCGTTGTCGCCTTCGGATGTGAAGCGGTTATATTTTGCCAAAAACAAATTGGGTTCTGCCAGGCGAAATCGGTAGATGGATTGTTTTACGTCACCGACCATGAACAGATTTCCGTTATCTTCTCCCTCACCCGAAATGAGCTGCAAAATGGTCTCCTGTACCATGTTAATATCTTGATATTCATCAACAAGGACTTCCCTGAATTGATGGCGGTAGCCGATAGCCACCTCCGAAGGGTTGATCTGGCCGTTTTCTTTATCCAACAAAATATCAAGTGCCAAATGCTCCAAATCCGAGAAATCGACAAGCCCTTTCTCTTTTTTGATTTTTTCAAACCGATTGGCAAAGGCCTTGACCATTTTTACAAGCGTGGCATAAAGAGGACGCATCTCGCACATGTCCCTGATAAAGTTTTCCGGCGTCCTTGAAAAAATCTCGGTTGAAATATTATTCAGGATTTCCTTTGCCTTGTCTCTTAAATCAGCGGCTCTTTTCACCAATTCAGGGTCGTATTCATCACCCCTGCACGTTTTGGCCCGTGAGAATTTCCAATGATTCATGGTTTCATGGAGCGCGTCAAATCCTGCTTCGGCGGCTTTTTCCATTTGGCCGACGATTTCCAGGTCGTCCGCATAATTGACAGCCCGGGGAGCAGGTCCTCCCGGCCATTTTGTCATGTCATATGCTTCTTCCAAGAGACCTTTTGCCCCCGAAAGCTGAAGCCTGATATCGGACAGGAGCAGTTTTCCATAAACAAGATCATCCACGCGGTGATCTTCTGTTACACCATGCATATTGATTAGCTCATCGAGCCATTGATCCGGAAACGGATGGGACCGGGAAAATTCATACAGCTTTAAAACAAGGGTTTGCAGCTCTTCATCACTGCGGTCGCCCGTAAAAGTATCTACAAGCCTGAAAAAAGATTCATTATCTTTTTTTCCATACTCTTCTTCAAACAATTCATCTATCACTTCATCTTGGAGAAGCACCATCTCCGTGTCATCGCCGATGCGAAAATGCGGGTCGATATCGACCATGTAGTAAAATTTTCTTACTACTTCAAGGCAAAAAGAGTGGAGCGTGGATATCGATGCCCTGGTTAACAATCCCAATTGTTTGCGCAAATGGCTGGATTCAGGACGGTCGTTCATTGCCTTCGAGAGCGCTTCTCCGATTCTCGACCTCATTTCCGCTGCCGAAGCGTTTGTGAACGTAACGACGAGCAATTGATCCACATCGAGCGGATCTTCTTCCGCCACTATTTTTTGGATGATCCTTTCGACAAGTACGGCCGTTTTTCCCGAACCCGCCGCTGCCGCTACCAAAACGTCCTGATCCTTGGCAAAGATGGCTTTCCACTGTTCATCAGTCCATGTGGCCTGCTCTGGTTTTGCCGGAATGACCGTTTTCAAATTTCCTCACCCTCTTCCCGAATACGTGCAATCACTTGTTCCCGTTTTTCTTTTTGGATGATCCGAAACTGGTTTGCAGGCAAAGCCTCGTCAAATTGGCAGACAGGCTTGTACAGGCAAAATTGACACGGCGTTTTGTCCGCAAGCTGGTAGGGACTGATTTCAACATAACCGGACAGAATGGCGTTGCCCGATTTTTTGTAAAGGCTGCGGACATGGTTTCGCAACTTGTGAAAATCTTCCCTGCTGGCTGCTTTTGAGTCCGCCCTCAATGTCCCGTCCGTTTTCAAACCTGCGGAAATAATGTGGGAACTCCCCGATTTCAGCGTGTTGTCCATCAGACGGATGATGTTTGGATCCTCAAGAACGAGGCCGTCCATTTTAAATTTTTTGTGAATCTCCTCTTCGATGCCTTCCAATGTCATTGCCTGATTGCTTTCAACGATTGGATTATGCAAATGGAAATAAAATACCCCGGCAGGCAATCCTTCCTTGCCGATTAATGTTTTTGAATGTGTAACGATGATATCCAAGTATGTCAACATTTGCAGGGACAGCCCATAATACACTTCACTCAAATCCAGCCTGCGGGCGCTTGATTTGTAATCGATCACCCTTAAATAAATGCCGTTTTCATTTTCGGCTTTGTCTACCCGGTCAATTCGCCCTTGAAGCTCCATGCGGGTTCCGTCTTTCAGGGTGAACACCAAAGGCGGCAATGGCTCGTTCGGACCGAAAGAAAGCTCCAGGCCGACAGGCGAAAAACCGCTTTTTTTGGCATGCCCGCTCATGACATATGAAGCTCTTTCAATTACTTTTGCCAATTTCCTTTTTATGTAAGAATGGCGGTTTGTGCTTAACAATATTTGATTGTTCAATTTCGGGGCCAGGTGTTCCACAGCTTCTTTTGCAAGCCATGCACATTGGTCTTTCGTCAGTTCCGTCCACTTCAAATGATTTTCATGGATTTGGTCGGCAATCCATTTTAATGCGCTGTGGAACAGATCTCCGATATGGGGGGCTTCCAGTCTGTAAACCTCCCGCTCCTGCAGCTTTAACCCATGCGAGACAAAGTGGGAAAAAGGGCAGCCGTGAAAAAGCTCCATTCGAGAAACACTGGCGATTATTTTGTCTCCGTATAATTTTTTGCTCGTTTCTTCAGACAGTTTTTTCGTCCTGTTGTCGTAATATAAGCTTGACAATATACGCTTTGCCTTTGCTTTCCAGGCGGGAGCAGCCATATAAAAATTGTAAACGTCCCACCAAAAGTCAGCCATTGGATATTTTCTTTTTTTCAGTTGAAGCTGGCCGGTCAAGTACGCAATTGCGGAATCTGGATGGGAAACATATTCAAGCTGATCCCCTTCAAACAGTTCGGCCGGTTCATTGACAATCATTTTTTCCGCTGCATGGGGAAACATTGCCCTGATCCTGTCGATCAATGGAGAGGGCTGAAGGGCTTTTCCTTCATCGTCTGCAAGCGGGCTGGACAGTATGAGCTGCTCTTCCGCGGCAGTCAATGCCTGATATGCCACAAACTCCTCATTCAGGAGCCGCTTTCTGCTGTCCGGTGCAATGGACATGCCTGCTTGCAGCAAAGCAGTCCGGTCTTCGTCGGACAGTACTCCCCCATCCGTCACCCTTGCCGGCAACACACCGTCGTTTAACCCGGCAACAAATGCTGCTTTAATATGGGACAGTCTTGATAATTCCAAATTGGCAACGAAAACTTGGTCTGCGGCTGGCGGAATAAGGGAAAACTTCATTTCTTCCAAACCGGAGTCCATGATGGAAATAAACTGATCCAATGATATGTTCGCATCCCCCAAAATTTCTACGAACTGATCCATCAATTCGATGATGGCATTCCACGCCTGGTCGTGTTCTCTTGATTCGACAAGCCGGCCCTTTTCCGCAGCCTTTTCACTGAGCAATTCCAACTTTTTGGGGATTTCCAGCTCTTCCAGAAATAAATAGACAGCTTCACACAAATCCCGGCCCTTTTCGGCTTTTCTCATTCGCCTGGACAGCCTGACAATCGGGAGGGCAACGATGTCCCTTGAACGGGCGAGCTCCCTCTCAATCTCCCTTTCTTTATCGGTCTGTACGAAATGGGTTGATTCCAAGCCGCGAAACCGGCTGTATGTCCAACGTTCTTTTTTTGTCCAGTCATCCCCTTTCTTTCCATGGGCCAGAACGTAATTCTCCAGCCTGTCCATTTGTTCCCGAAGAGTGTCGATATCTTCTTCGAGGGGAAAGAGCAAGTCTGTTTTGATGGCCCGAAATACCGGTTCATAGCGCCAATTTCCATTGATTACCTCCAAAACAGAGCGAATGAGTTCTACAAGCGGATGGTTGAGCATGGAACGTTTCTGGTCGATAAAAAATGGTATTTCGTAGTCATGAAAAATGGTCTCCAAAGTCGACCGGTAGTCGTTTCCGTTACGGATTAAAACAGCTATATCCTTATAGCGGCATCCTTCCTCCATTACGAGCCGGCGTATTTCTCTCGCGATGCCTTCCATTTCGGCCCGGCGATTGGCAGCCGTCATCACCTGGATGCCGCTTTTCTCCCCGGAAGCCATCACAGGCCTGTTTTCAAATCCTGCTTCTAAATGGCGCAAACTGTCCGCCTTGAATTTTCGCGGATTCGCAAGTTGAATATCATGTTCGACCTGAACGTTTTCCTGCTTTGCCATATCGTATAAGCGGGCGTATGTCTCACCGGTCATCCTGAATAAATGAAGTTCATCCGGCAGTTCATTTCTAAATGGCCGATCCAATAAGAGCGCCACCGAGACCCTGCTGCATTTTTTCATAAGGCGGCATATCACCAAATATTCCTGGGGTGTAAAACTGTGAAAGCCGTCAATATAAACCTCGGCATTTTGCAAGTATTGAGAGCGGCCAATCAATTCGGACAACAGGCGCAAATAATCGTTGGAATCCAAATATTTCCCTTCCAGGCCTTTTTCAAAAAGCCTGTAAATCAATTCAATGTCATGAAGTTTATCGGCCAATGCCCGTGTTGAATGAAGAAAGGCCATTTCCTCCCTTTGTTTAGCCAAATCGGCCGGCTGCACGCAATAATGTTTAAATTCCGTGAACATCCGTTCCAACTGCTGTACAAATCCCGATTTATCGGATGCCTGCCTGAACAGCTTCAAGTCATTTTTATGGTCTTCGACAATTTTCCTGATCAGCATATTCAGACCTGCGCTTGTCACGTGGTTTCTGCTTGCTCCGCCCGTTTCCTGAAATATCCGCCAGGCAAGCCGCGTAAAACTGTACACCTGGGCCCGGATCATGCCGGAAAGACCCGGCGTTTTCACCAATTCATGTTCAGATAAAAAAGTCATTTGCTCCGGTACTATGTATAGAATCGGAGGGCCGTCGGGCTGTTCTTTTAATTTTTCCCTTATTTCGTTCAGAATGAATGTAGTTTTGCCTGTCCCCGAGCGTCCGATAATAAAACGAAGCGCCATGTTTCCAACCCCTCTTTCGCGTATTGCCCCATGAAACCGAAATCCTTTTCTTTATTATAACATACAACAGCCACAATGCGAACATACATTCCGTTAACGTCCTGTCCGCCGAAGCTGGACAGAGCAGATGTTTTTTTCAGCCTGATATTCATAAAAAATTTATACTATAACAGCAAAAAAACCGCCGAAACATTGGCAGTTTTTATATAAAATATTTTCTGCCCCGTCCGGCGGTTCTTTCAGAATGTGCCATGACAAGATCTTGCGTCTTTTTGGTATTTCATCAAGCCTCAACAGCCTGTATACTTCAGGAAAGGCACGTACACTTTTCTTAGCCCCGCATATGTATTTTATCCTTCATCTTTTCTTCGATCCGTTTACCGGCATACCATAGAACGGCGATGATCACACAAACAATTCCTGTTCTGACGGGCTGTTTTACAAGAGAGACGATGTCGTATCCAATAAAGCTCATGATAAAAATCATGACGGCTTTCCCGGTTAACACGGCCAGCATATATTGATAAACGCCTATTTTCGAAAGACCCGCCACAATATTTACGACCGCCGACGGTGTAAACGGAAAACAGAGTAAAATAAACAACGGGCCAAAGCCGCGTCTTTCCACCCAAGTCATCAAGCTTTGAACTTTTTGATGCCTGCGCAGAAAGTTGAATACCCGGGTTTCGCCAAATCTTCGTATAAGCAAGAACACAAAATAGGCTCCAGCCGCAGAGCCAACCCAGGAAAAAAGAAAACCCCAGCCAAGTCCGAAAGCGTTGGCATTTGCCATCACAAACAAAAACAGCGGCAAAAAAGGGAAAAACGCCTCCAGGAACGGCAATAATATGCCGGGGAGCGGGCCGAATGAACGGTATTTTTCGATTAATTCCATCACATTTTCAATCGTTATCCAATCTTTGAAGAAATCCAAATCCATCAACATTCCTCTATTCGCAACCGGGAGCACGGCCTTGTTTGTTTTTAAATTATAACATAGCCGGATGCCTCTTTTCTATTCTGCATCATTCCTTCCTCATACAGTATTTCCCTTTCGCACCAGCAATTTCATCTTGCCATTTCGGGTGCCTCTTAGTAAAATAGGAACAAACGTTCCCTTGGTCAGGAAAGGAGAATGAAAAGTGACAAGAATTCCTGAAAATGAACGGGATGTGATTGAGCAGGCGATATACTTGCCGATGGTTCTTTCCGTATTGCACCGCGACTTGCACATTATAGAAAAAAGCCCTTTCAAATTAAAAAAGCCTTATCAGGAATTGATTAAAAAAACAATGGTCACGATCCAGAAGGAACTCGCGGAAGTGAATGGCCATTTACAAAAAAACAATATCCGCGTCAAGAAAATGAAATCGGACAATGCCTTTACGATGTATATGTTCTTTTACAAAGGCTACGAAGAACACCACAATTACTTTAACCCCCGCCTGCGAAACAGGGTCGAAGAGCTGCTCGCTTATTATTTGGACAGCGGCCGGAGTAAAGCGCAAGCGCCTTCCCCCATAACGGAGCGGGCAGCCAAAAAGAAGGAGACATGAATATGCTCCTTCTATTTACCAATCCGATAGGGCCCTTTTTGTTCAGAAGCCTGATTATGTATAAGCCTGCCGAAATTTTCCATCCGTTTCATATTTTGCATAAATTTGATTCTTAGCATGGCAGTCCGCGATAACTGGTTTTCAAACGAATAAAACGAAACCGGAAGTTTATGGCTTTCATTGTTTTGGAATGTAACGATCGTCTCGTCAGACCCGTTTCTTTCATGTGAAGCAACATAATCATGGGAAATCCATATACAATGAGGACTTGTCGGTGATGCAGTAGGAAAAAGAAAGATGGATGTATGGGGGTCAACGATAATCGGTGCCTTGTGAGTAATTCCAATAAGCTGCTTCGTCCCCTGGCGCCTGCCATTGAAGGATGAGCCAAAATATTCGCAGCTTCTCCTGACGATATCAAATGGTGAGTCTGAAGATAAATAACGGCCATTCATCTCAAAAATTTCCGAGAGAAATCGAGGATCATTGTTCGCTGCAGGTTTAATCATCATCGTATACGGGTTAATTTCATAATCCTCGACAAAAAATAAATCCTTTTTCGTCATTATACTTCCCCTTTCAGCAAACTTCATCATAATTCATAAAGATTTTATCATACATTTTCAAAAATGTCATCCAAATTTTAAATAATTGGAATAGGGGGAATTCTCGTCACAAACAATATTTTATAAAACCATCTGAAAATTTTTAAAGATTGGTTGTATTTTGCCCATTAACCGTGTATAATTAAAAAAAGGTTCCGAGGTGATCATCGATGGAAAGGAAGAAATCTTATCAGGAACTGTTGAAAGAGTATACGATGACACAGCAACAAAAAGAGGCTAAAACGCTTGAGTGGTACACTGAGCTTTTCCTGAACGGACTCCTCCAAAAGAGACGCGAAGAGCAGCTGCGGAAGGAAATTGACCTGGCGCTTGACCGAAGAGACAAAGAAGCATTTATGAAACTGACAAAAGAATTGGCAAAATATACAGAATAAAAGCAAAAACACAATTCATCCCCCTGACAGGGGGATGTTTTTCGTTTTTCCCGCATGAACCGGCCATGCGGGGGATAAAGAAAACCCCCGCCGGATTGAAGCGGATAAGTCAGTCGCCTTCTTGATCATATTCAAATTCTTCCACCATTCGGATCCGTTCAAACATCGTCGGATGTCCATAGCGGAAAATCTTCACAAGATATGGCGGATTTACCTGGCTTAACCCGGCTCTCGTCAAGTTCTGAAATGTCTGTACGGCCGCAGCTTTATCCTGTGTCATTTCGAGCGCGTAGCGATCGGCCCGCATTTCCTGGTAGCGTGACACCCAATTGGTCAAAGGACTGGCTGCAAACAGAAGCATGGATGTAATCAGCAGGAAAACCGGCAAGGAACTGATATTTGCTATGCTTTCCACCTTCCACACTGTTCCTCTTTTGGCCACCCAGCGTTCCATCCATTTCGCCGTCAGCCACAGGCCTGCAAAGGAAAGCAATATATAGCCGGCCATGCCAAAATAAATGTGCTTTTCCACGTAATGCCCCATCTCATGGGCCATGATAAACAAAACTTCCTCATCATCAAGCCGCTCGAGGGTCGTATCCCAAAGCACGATTCGGGAATTGGAACCGACACCCGTTACATAGGCGTTTAACGCATTCGTTTTTTGCGACATATCCACTTCATATACATGCTCCGCCGGAATGTCCGCCTCGTCGGCAAGCGAGAGGATTTTTGATTCAAGCTGTTTGTCTTTCAGCGGGTAAAAATCGTTATAAAGCGGATCAATAACGACAGGCTGGATAAACATCATGAAAATGGAAAACGGAATCGACAAAACCCATGCGGCGAGCCACCATTTCTTTTGAAATTTTTTCATCAGACTGTACAATACAATGACCACGATGAACATGGTGGCGTAGCCGACCCAAAAATCAATCAATTCGTCCTTCATCCAAGATCGAAACAGCTGTGTGGAAATATTGTAGGTTCTCGAGAATAAATAAGAAACGTAGGAAAGTGGAAAAGTAAATACGAATGATGCAAGGGACAGCCAAAACAAATAAATGGCTGTTTTCAGCGGAAACCACTTTGATGCCTGGCCTGCCCAACGTTCGAAGGCTGCTGAAATGCCAAAAATAAGTACCAAAAAGTAAAACAGCCATTCATAAGGATCGGACAGAAAAAAAAGCAAATCGCGGATCTTGGAATATTCTTCACTTAACATTATTTCCCGGGCATTTAAAAAAGTGGCTGGATCGACACTCGTACCCTTATATGCATCCGGAATGGACGTGTCTGCCAAGAAAAACAAATAAATATACATGGCGGCACCGAACAAAAAATAAACGGCAATTGCACGCAAACCCCATTTTCTAACCATTTCATTCCCCCCTCGTCCATTTCATTATTATATGTAGGAAAAAACGGACCAGAATAGAACCTATACGAAAGTATTGTATCCTGCTGCGAAAAAAATAAGCGGGCGAAGACGCCGCGCTGATGAAAATCATTATTTTTTCCTATAAAGCGTTTTATTGTTCGATATCTTAGCTTAGAACTTGGTTCGCTTCCTCCATGATGTTTTCGAGAATTTGAGCGGCATGTTCGTCTGACCGGAGGAGGCGTGTTGCTTGTCCCGCCCATAACGACATATATTCCGGCCTGTTTTTTTCTGCGGCCGCTTTTCTGATGTCATTCGTCAAGGCATTTTGGACGGGAAACGGAAGCGGTTCGGCTGCGGCTTCAAATTCTTGGATAAATGTGTTTTTGATGCCGCGGGCCGGCCGTCCCGAAAAGCTTTTCGTAATGACGGTGCTTTCTTCTGTACTTTCGGACAATGCCTTCTTATAGACAGGATGGGCGACGGATTCTTTGCTAATCAGAAAAGCTGTTCCGAGCTGAACACCGGCAGCACCCAGTGCCAGTGCGGCGATCAGCCCTCTTCCATCCATAATGCCACCAGCAGCGACAACGGGGACCGTTACATGATCCACAACTTGCGGGACGAGTGAAAAAGTGCCGACATTGGCCCCGTTTGGATGCGCGCCGATATCAAACGTTCCGCGATGTCCCCCGGCATCACTTCCCTGGGCCACAATGATATCCACACCCGCTTTTTCCGCAGCGATCGCTTCGTTTACGGTTGTCACCATGGAAATGACCTTGCTCCCCGCTTTTTTTGCCTGCTCCATTTTATCCGGTGGAAGCAAACCAAATGCGGTGCTGATCACCGGGACTTTTTCTTCGATCAGCACTTGAAATTGCTCTTCAAATATCTGCGGCGGCTTTTCAAAGTCAAACGTCTCCTTCATTCCCAGGTCCTTTCTGAAGCGATTTAAGACATGTTGAACTTTTTCAAAGCCTGCCATGCTGCCTTGTTCTTTCGTACAAAATAAGTTTACGCCAAACGGCTTATCCGTCCGGTCACGAATTTCCCTGATGCTATTTCTGATGGTTTCGGGAGACATATAAGCCGCACCGACTGTCCCAAGCCCGCCGGCCGAGGAAACAGCCGCCGCCAATGCCGCAGTCGCAGTCCCTGCCATACCTGCCTGAATGACCGGAAATTGAATGTTTAACTCATTACAAATAGCAGTTTTCAACTTAATCATGATTTCGCCTCCTCTTTTGTTTTTCTATCAATCTTCTGACGTTTTTTTTGGGTGTCCAGCAATCAAACTGATAGTTCGTTTTCGTTTCATACCCAAGGCGGGTGCATAAATAGACCATCCTGCCCTCTTTTCTTTCTGCCGAAAAATGAATGCATGTGGCACAACAATGATAATTTTTCATCTCAAGCCCCCGATTCATTTCTGCACGTATAACCCAATCATCAAGAACAAATAGTATAATTGGGAGGGTTCATTCATGAATATAATACGAGCAAAAGAAATTGCTTCCTTGCCGGACATGGCAAAGGTCACTTTGAACGGCGTTCCTGTATATATCCAGCATGTGGATGAGAAAAATGAGACGGCCAGGGTTTTCCCGATTGACGAGCCGCAAAATGAACGGACCGTTTCCATCCGCCAGTTGCAAGAAGAGCGATAAAGAAACAAGCCACATGTTCACGTGGCTTGTCTTATGTTACCTCCCCTGGTATACTGGCTTTCTCTTCTCACTGAATGCCCGAAGGGCTTCGATCCGATCCTCTGTCGGGATTGTCAATTCATAGGCCTTTCTCTCGATTTCAAGCCCGGTGGCAAGATCGGCATTCATCCCCGTTTTAACGGCATATTTTGCCTGCTGAACGGCAATCGGGCCATTGGCCAAAATGGCGTCTGCCAATTCTCTTGCGGCTTCCATAACCTTTTCCCGCTCCACCGCTTTCGTTGCCACTCCATATGCAACAGCGTCTTCACCCGAGAATCTTTTCGCCGTTAATATGAGCTCGAGCGCTTTTGCCTCGCCGATCAGACGGGGCAGCCGCTGTGTTCCGCCGGCGCCCGGTATGATCGCAAGACTCGTTTCTGTCAGCCCCATCAGCGCATCTTTGGCGGCGATCCGAAAATCGCATGCAAGCGCCAGCTCCATTCCGCCCCCAAATGCGTGTCCATTCATCGCGGCAATCGTCGGCTGCGGAAGTTTTTCGACCGAATGGAACACTTCCCCTATTTTATAGACATTGCGGCGGACCTGCTCTTCAGAAAGTGTTTTTCTTTCTTTCAAGTCTGCTCCGACACTGAATGCTTTGTCACCAGCTCCCCGAAACACAATGACCCTTGCATCCTTGTTGAGCCTAAGGGATTCAACTGTTTCTTCAAGCTGGCGCAGTGTTTCATAATTGAAGGCGTTCAAAGAATCCGGCCGGTTAATCGTGACGGTTGCGATAAAATTCTCCACATGTAATAAAATATTTTCCATTCCATCCCTCTCCTTTTTCAGAAAAAATAATGCAGGCTAATAGATTAAATTGACAATTTCAGCTTTCGTTACATTTCCGAAATAATGGGGGACATCAATCCCTGCCAGCGCTCTTTCGATTTCCGATCGCTCGTAGCGGGTTCCGGTCAAACGGTTTTCAATATCGGCCACATCGCCGACACCGAAAAAGTCCCCAAATATTTTACATTGTGAGATAATGCCTTTATTTACATCCAGGCGGAATTCAATGAGGCCGACCGGGAACCTGTGAGAATGCCGGATATTAAATTGGGGCGACTTTCCATAGTTCCAATCCCAGCTTTTGTAGCGTTTTTCGGAAATCTCATGAATTTTCTTCCAGTCATCATCGGTTAATGTATATTCGGGTATTTCGTCCGCTCCTTCAAAAATATGGCGGAGCAGCAATTGCTTAAACGCTTCTATCGTCATTTTTTCGGATAAAAATTCGGAAATGTTGGCCACCCTGCTGCGAATTGATTTAATGCCTTTAGATTCAATTTTATCCTTTCTTACTTTCAATGCCGATACGACGTTTTCAATCTCCGAATCAAACATGAGCGTTCCGTGGCTGAACATCCTGCCCCTCGTTGCAAATTGGGCATTTCCGGAAATTTTTCTTCCGTCGACGAGAATATCATTCCTCCCTTTCATTTCTGCTTTTACACCGATTTTTTCCAGGGCCTGGATGACAGGCTGTGTAAATTTTTGGAAGTTCATGAAACTGTCGCCATCATCCTTCGTAATAAAGCTGAAGTTCAAATTGCCCAGATCATGGTAAACAGCGCCGCCGCCGGACAGTCTGCGAACAACATGAATACCGTTTTTTTCCACATACTCCGTATTGATTTCCTCAATCGTATTTTGGTTTTTTCCGATAATGATCGAAGGTTCATTAATGTAAAATAATAAATATGTATTGTTGACATCCAGATGTTTGAGCGCAAACTCTTCTATCGCCAAATTAATGTGCGGATCCGTCACCCCGTTATTATCAATAAAAAGCATATTTTTCCTTCCTTTCCATTCTTTTATATTGAAACGGCAAGTCCTTCTTTTGCGATGAGAATTTCCCCGCCGTATTGTTCCCCCGCTTCTGTTTTAAGCTGATTCAAGTTGCCGAAGTGCGGAAGGTGTGTCAAAATCAGCTTCTTCACCTTTGCCCTCTTTGCAATCCATCCAGCCTCCTCACTCGTCATATGCCCGGCCGCCGCTCCATCCATCCCTTTATAAAAATTGGTCTCCGCCAATAACACATCAGCATCCTTGGAAAATTCCGCCAGCTCTTGAAAAAATGCAGTGTCACCAGTGTAAACGAGCGTCTTTCCGCCGGCTTCGATTCTCATGCCGTAACAGGGGACGGAATGCTTCGTTTTGAAGAAAACAACGGAGAATGGCCCAATCTGCAATGGTTGAGCCGGTTCATAGCGCATCCCTTTCATGACGTCCTTATAAGATAGTTTTGCAAATTCGGCCTCATCCTGGCCATGTCCATAGACGGGAAGGCAACCCCCGTATTGATGGATGAATTTTCCAACGTAAAGTGCATGTTGGATAACGCCGATATCCGCTGTATGATCCGGATGATAATGGGAAAGTACGATCGCATCCAGTTTTTCGGGCGGCATGACCGTTTGCAGCTTGGACAGGACAGCGCTCCCGCAATCGATCAACAGGTGAAAGTGTTCATGTTTCAGCAAATAACCGGAGCTGGCTTCGCCGGCTTTCGGATAGCCGCCCCAGCATCCCAATACAGTCAGTTCCAATGTGTTCACCAACTTTTTTATTTATCTTTACTATACTTGATTTTGGAAAATTTATCATGATTGAAAGTTTTTATTGACAGGAAAAGCACTGTTATAATACACCGTTTTTAAAGATAAACAGTTGTATAACAAATTGAAGGAGAGGGAAGCTTGCAATGCTTATAAACGTCCTGGAATTCTTTAAAAACCTGCCTCCAAAAAGATGTACGGAATGCGGAGAAACTATATCTGAACAGCACGAATGCTATGGAACAAAATGTGAAAAATGCCTTGATTTTAAATAACTGATCACAGCAAAAAATCTCCTTTCCGAAAACAAACATTGAGAAAGGAGATTTTTTTTGCTGTATTTTTCTATTCTTCGTAAATCTCGGCGTTCCACTCCGGTTTTATATCCATTTCGATTGTATCCGCCACCTTCTTATTGACCATAAACAATAATGTTTTTGGCGGCTGGGCCGGTATGTCAGCCGGTTTTGCTTCCTCTGTCAATATTTTGACGGCCATTTTTCCCGCCTCATGGCCAACTTCAAAAAAGTCGACGCCATATGCGGCAAAGGCACCGCGCGGAACCGAAGCGATATCGGCTGCCAACAACGGCACTTTTTTATCTGTTGTGACGTCCGCTACCGACTCAAAGGCTGAAACAACCGTGTTGTCAGTAATCACATAAAAAGCATCCACTTGATCGATAATCGACTCGGTTGCCTGTTTTACATCAGCGGTTGTTGAAACGGTTGCCTCTACCAACTCCAATCCATAGTCGTCCATTTGTTTTTTAAGCTTGTCAATTTGGGCCCGCGAGTTTTGCTCCCCGGAATTGTATACTGTTCCGATTTTTTTCGCTTTCAATTCTTCTTTAAAGAACTCCAGCGTCTTTGGAATGGAATCAGGATGGTGATGGCTCGTTCCTGTTACATTTCCGCCCGGTTTTTCCATTGATTCGACTAATTCAGCCCCAACCGGGTCCACGACTGAAGTAAACACGATCGGAATTTCCGTCGTCTTGCTCAATGCCGCCTGTGCGCTCGGTGTTGAATTGGCAAAAATAAGATCGACATTCGCACTGACAAAATTAGTGGCAATCGTGTCATTGGCAGTGTTATCGCCTTGGGCGTTTTGAATATCGTATTCCACATCCAGTCCCGCTTCTTCCAGCGCTTTTTGGAACCCTTCAGTGGCCTCATTCAAGGCGGGGTGCTCCTGGATTTGTGTCACGCCAATCGTATACGTTTCCTTCTTTTCCTTTTCCCCATCTTCTTTTTTAGGTTCAGGCGAAGCGGAATTGCTGCTGCACGCCCCCAAAATAAAAATAGCGCTAACAAAAGCAAAAGCGCGTTTTCTGAATGCGATCACTTACATCCCCCCATTTTTATGTACAATCCCTTCAATTTTTTCTGCTCCCCTTCAAAATATCAATTTTCAAAAATTATAAATTAGGGGGGTATATATTGTCAATCTATTTTTATTTTGCTTTATTATAAAAATTGTTGTGCAAACATCAAAAAGCCATCAATAAAGACGGCTTTCATTCTCGCTATTTGGCAT
Organism: Siminovitchia jepli; assembly: GCF_047228825.1. Classification (NCBI taxonomy): domain Bacteria; kingdom Bacillati; phylum Bacillota; class Bacilli; order Caryophanales; family Bacillaceae; genus Siminovitchia; species Siminovitchia jepli. The sequence goes on along the minus strand of NZ_JBFEGN010000014.1, from coordinate 33,263 downwards.
CTGCTCCCACGGCTTCGGAAATATGGCTGATTCCGTCCCTGTCCATCAATTCCAGCAGCCTTGTATTGATATTTTTTGCAATGGCGGGCCCCTCGTAAATCATTCCAGTATACACTTGGATGAGGCTTGCTCCTGCCCGGATTTTTTCATAGGCATCATCCCCTGTAAAAATACCTCCGACCCCGATAATGGGCAGCTTGTCCCCCGTTTCTTGATAGATTTCCTTTATCCAGGCAGTTGAACGGTCCTTCAACGGCAGGCCGCTCAATCCGCCAGCCTCACCCGAGACCGACTGATTCCGGAGGCCTTCCCTGGATAGTGTCGTATTCGTGGCGATGATGCCGGAAAGTCCCTGCTCTTTTGCCAGGCGGATGATGTCAGACATCTGTTCATCCGCCATGTCCGGAGCAACTTTCAACATGATCGGTTTCTCTAGGGCGCCCTTATGTTCCAAATCGCATTTCTTGTCTTGAATGGCCGCGATTAATTGCCTGAGGCTGTCTGTTTCCTGCAAGTCCCTCAAGTTGGGGGTATTAGGGGAGCTTACATTGATAACAAAATAATGTCCGTAAGGGTAGAGAACTTCCAAACATGTTTCATAATCATCCGCAGCATCCTCATTCGGGGTGACTTTGTTTTTTCCGATGTTGATTCCAATCGGAACATGGGCGTTTTCGAAGTCCTGCAAATTATCTTTGACCCGCTCCGCTCCCTCGTTGTTAAAGCCCATTCGGTTAATGACCGCTTTGTCCTCAACAAGGCGGAAAAGGCGGGGCCTGTCATTACCGGGTTGGGCCTTTGGCGTAATCGTCCCTACCTCCACAAATCCGAAGCCCAATGCGGCCAAACCGCGGTATACTTCTGCATTTTTATCAAAACCGGCGGCGAGCCCGACAGGATTGGGAAAATGGATCCCCATCACCGTGGACGCCAACCGGCTGTCGGCTGAACCATACATCTTTTCGAGCAGTCCGCCTCTGCCCATTTTTTCAGCCAGTTTTAACAGCGCCACCGTCTTATGATGGACATCCTCCGGGTCTAGCCGGAATAAATATTTTTTAATAAGTGGATAAATCACTTTTCACACCTTTCTTCAGTCCCGATTGTATGTACTCGAAAAGATTTTACCATTATACATCGATCCGCTCAACGCATGTTTTTAATGCCTATATTGAATAATTTTCGAACTCTCGGTGACATGATCCTGTTTAACAGCAAACGTAGGTTATAATGAATATGAGAGTGCATAAATGGAGGTATTTTCCTTGAAAAAAACATTATATATTGTGTTTCTGGCTGTTTTGCTCGCATTGACTGCCTGTTCATCCGAAAAGAGGGGCAAGCCGATCGAGGATTTTAACTTTACGGATCAGGACGGAAAACCTTTCGGCCTGAAGGAATTGAAAGGAAAAGTGTGGGTGGCTGATTTCGTATTTACAAATTGTACGAGTATTTGCCCGCCAATGTCCATGAATATGAGTGAATTGCAGAAAAGAGTAAAAGAAGAAAAGCTGGATGACGTTCATTTTGTATCTTTCAGCGTAGATCCCGAAATTGATACGCCCGAAGTGTTAAAACAGTACGGTGAAGCCTTTAATGCCGACTTTTCCAGATGGCACTTTTTAACAGGGTATTCCCAAAAGGAAATTGAAGATTACGTTCCGAAAAACTTCAAAGCCGTCGTAAAAAAACCGCGTGACGACGATCAGGTGATCCATGGATCCAGCTTTTATCTTCTGAATAAAAACGGAGAAATTATCGGCGAATATCCCGGAAACAAAGAGGTTCCGTTTAAACAAATCGTAAAAGATATTAAAAAGGCCTTGTAGCAGGAAAGGAGCCTCTCCTTTCTTATTTTTGTTGTACCGCCATGGCGGGCACACAAAAAAAAGCGGCCGGAACGGGCCGCCTTTGCTATGTGTTGACATACGTTAAAACCTTTTCCACCACTGCTTTGCCCTGATCAATACAGTCAGGGATACCAAGGCCTGCAAACGAGCTGCCGGCAATAAAGATGCCGGGCAATTGCCGGCTGGCATTTTCATGCATCCGGGCAACACGGGCCTTATGGCCTACCGTATATTGGGGCATCGCCTGCTTCCAGCGGGTGACAATTGTAAATTCCGGCTTGGCCTTCACATCCATGATCCTTTTTAAATCATCCAATACGATTTGTTCAATGTCTTCATCAGGCAGATCAACGACGGTTTCTTCTCCGGCACGCCCGACATATGACCGTAAAAGCACTTTTCCTGCCGGTGTTGTGTGCGGCCATTTTTTGTGTGTCCATGTACAGGCTGTAATGGTATAATCACTGTTTCTGGAAACGACAAAACCTGTTCCATCAATGCGGTCCTCCACGTCTTTTGCGTCAAATGCCATCGCTACCGTTGCCACAGACGTTGAGGGTATGTCTTTAAAACCACCAAAAAATTCATGGTTCGGAAAAAGATCAGCAAGCACCATATGCGGCACCGTGACAACAACACTATCCGCTTCAATTTTTTTTCCGTTATTTAAATAAACCGTATAGCCTCCGTTCCTTGAAACTTCCGTGACACGGATTCCTTTCATGACGACAGACGGAGGAAGTTTTTTTTCAATGGCGCACACCATTGACTGCAGCCCGCCTTTAAGGGTTTGAAAAATCCCCCGGCTTTTCGGGCTTGACGTTTTTTGCGGAGCTGATGGTGTTGTTTTCTTCATTCCCAATATTAAGCTGCGGTATTTCCTCTCCACTTCGTGAAACTGGGGGAACGTGGATTCAAGGCTCAACTGGTCGATATCCCCGGCATAAATTCCGGACAAAAGAGGTTCGATTAAATTTTCAACGACCTCATCACCCAATCGCCTTCTGAAAAATCCGCCCAATGACTGGTCTCCCGATACTTTTGAACGCGGAATAATCAAATCGGCGGCCGCCCGCATTTTTCCTTGAACCGAAAATAAATTGGTTGTGATAAAAGGGGTGATTTGTGTAGGGATCCCCATTACTGCCCCTTTTGGCATGGAATGGAGCTTCTCATTAACAAGCACGAATGATTTTCCCGCAGTATTGTTTACAAGCTGTCCTTCCAATCCTATATCTTTCACAAGTTCGGCGGCACTTGTCTTTCGCTCCAAAAATGAATCGGGACCCCGCTCAATAATAAAGCCTTCCTTATGGACTGTTTGAATTTTTCCTCCAAGTTTATGGCTTGCTTCAATGAGTTTTATATCAATCGGGAGCTTTTGTTCAGCAATTGCCTTCTGCAAATAATACGCTGCTGTCAAACCGGTGATGCCGCCGCCGATTATAACAACTGTTTTTTGACTTTCCAAAACGATACCGCCTTCTTTTTGCAAATTAGTCAACATATTTCAGTTTCTTCAAAACGACCGTGGCCATGGTATCAATAAACTCCGGCTGGGCATCAGGCATGGCGGGTCGGTAGTATGAAGCACCAACCTCGTCTGTCACGACTTTGCATTCATAATCATTATCGTAAAGGACTTCCAAATGAGTCGAAACAAAACCGGCCGGAATATACATATATGCTTTATAGCCTTTTCGTTCATGCAAGACCCTTGTTAAATCCTGGACGTCGGGGCCAAGCCAGGGCTCCGGTGTATTTCCTTCACTTTGCCAGCCTACAGCATATTCTTTTATCCCTGCTGCCTCCGCAATCAAATCGGCTGTTTCTGCCAATTGCTCCGGGTAAGGATCGTTAAACTGTAAAATTTTCTCCGGAAGGCTGTGAGCCGATACGATCAGGCAAACAGACTCTTGTTCTTCTGCAGGCATAATTTCCAATGTCTCTTTCACTTTTTTGGCCCAATAATTGATGAATTTGGGTTCTTTATACCAGCTTTCAACCGATATAATCGACGGGCCGCCAAGTTCCCCGGCCTTTTCTTGCGCACGGCTGTTGTAAGACTTGACGCTGAACGTTGAAAAATGGGGCGCCAATACGATTGAAACAGCTTCCGCAATGCCGTCTTCATGCATTTTTTCCACGGCATCTTCAATAAACGGCTCAATATGTTTCAGCCCGATGTAAGCCTTAAATTCGATTTCTTGCTGAATTTCGTTCAGCCGCTTCTCCAAGCCGAAAGCCTGATCCTCGGTTATTTTGGCGAGAGGTGATATGCCGCCGATCGCTTCGTACCTTCTCCGTAAATCCTCAAGCGCTTCCGGAGACGGCGGTCTGCCATGCCGAATATGTGTATAGTATCTTTCAATATCATCCTCGGTGTATGGAGTGCCATAAGCCATTACAAGCAAACCCATTTTTTTTCTTGCCATGGTTTTCGCTCCTTTTTTATTGAGACTGTTTCAACTGCTGTGCGCTGTATTCATGTATAAAAGCTGTCAGCTTTTTTAACGTTTCCGGTTTTACATCAGGGAACACGCCATGCCCCAGGTTAAAAATGAACCCCGGCTTTTGAATGCCTTGGTCAATAATTTCTTTCGCCCTTTTTTCAATCATGTCCCATGAGGAAATTAACAAGGCAGGATCCAGATTCCCTTGAACCGCCTTCGTAATTCCCAGGCTGCGTGCCTCACGAATCGGCAGCCGCCAATCAAGCCCGATCACATCGAGCGGCAGGTCATTCCATTCCAGTGCAAGGTGGCTCGCACCCACCCCATGCATGATCAGGGGGACTTTTTCATTTTTCAGGGCGGAAAAAATTTTCACCATATGGGGTTTGATATACATGCCATAATCCTGGCGGCTGAGCGCCCCTACCCATGAATCGAACAGCTGCACGGCACTTGCCCCGGCATTGATCTGCGCTTTCAGATACACAATGGTCATATCGGCCAGCTTATCCATTAAAAGTGCCCAGGCTTCAGGGTCGGAATACATAAAAGCTTTCGTTTTATGATAATTTTTCGATGGGCCGCCTTCGATCATGTATGACGCCAACGTAAACGGGGCCCCGCCAAAACCGATTAAAGGAACGGACAAATGCTCTTCCGTCAACAATTTGATCGTATCCAGTACGTAGCTGATGTCTTCTTCAGGCGTTAGCTCCCCAAGTCTTTCAACATCCGCTTTTGACCTGACCGGATTGCCAATGACGGGGCCCACCCCGCTCTCAATCTCCACATTGATGCCGAGTGCAGGGAGCGGCGTCATAATATCTTTATATAAAATGGCGGCATCCACTTCGTACATTTCTACGGGAAGCCTCGTGACATAGGCGCATAACTCCGGTTGATGCGTGATGTCAAACAATGAATACTTTTCTTTCAGCTCCCTGTATTGGGGCTGGGATCTTCCGGCCTGGCGCATATACCAGACAGGAACATGCTCTGTCTTCTCTCCCCTCGCCGCTTTTAAAAAAGAATCATTCGTTATGTTCCTCATATTCATAAAACCGCCCTTCATCAATTTTGGCCTTTGCAGTATATTTAAAAATAGATGGTTTGAGCTGAAATCTTGTCCGCCTTTACTATAGTATTTTTATCATACAAAGTATAGCCGGGGTGCAGTGTTGTCATAAATTTGTGCTTTTTTTCGGGATAAAGCCCCAGGCGGTGAAGCGTTTTTCAGTTGCCTAAATGGGTAAACTACGAATACTAACAAAATCGCCAAAGAGGTGTTTAACGTTGTATGCATACATTACAACCGGAACTTTTTACTTTATGAAAAAAATAACGGACAAATATCCGGACGAGACAATGATTTTGATGTTAAGTCCCGGAACGGTCCTATTATGGCATGAAACAAATGGCAAGACTGTCTTCAAATCCCCCAGAAAATATGAAATCATCCATTCCTGCGGCACGCATGCCCAAAAAGGGTTTGTTGCCTGCAACCATATTCCTGTACGGGACGAAGGCCGGCCGATCTTTGAATATGACTTTACAAAAAGGCTGAAGCAGGTCGAACAGTTTCCGGGGTTTGTTTCAATGCGAGTGTTGCGCCCTTTATCCAGTGATACGTATATTGTCATGACGATGTGGAAGGATGAGGAATCGTACACTGACTGGAAAAGCTCGGAATCCTTTAAAAAATCCCATCAATCGAAAGGCTTAAAATCAGCTGAGAATACAGGTGTTTTCTCCGGGCCATCCTACGTTACCACATACGTCGTCGGCGAAGAAGAAGATCCGGCCGATAAAAGCTGATTCTTGAAAACCACTCCCGGCCTTTTATTGGGGTACCCTCCATCACCATTTTAATACATCAATGCCGTCCATAGCAGGGAATAAGAAAAGCGCAAGCGCCTTGCCCATCGACGTACAGACTGGAGTGCCTCCGACGAGATAAAGGAAACACGGCGACGAAGGAGCCGATGTTGACTTATCGTAGGAGGAGGCGGGAAGTCTGCTAGTCGATAGGCGCTGGAGCTAGACAACTAAGGGCTTTGTTCAAAATGTTAAACCCTAAAAAAACTTATACTTTCTTTAAAAGTAAAAATCAACGCAGGGCGGCCATTTGGATTCCATGCCCTGCACCCGGTCCCCTCATCCTTTCGCTGCATGGGGAATGCCGCCCGTTGGCATTCCTTTATTTTTCTGTTAATGATATAATCTAATGTGAAAAAATGTTGGGTGGTGTTCTATTTGAAACAGGCAATCTTAAAAAAACTGGAACAGTATTTCGATGAAATGGTAGAAATCCGCCGCTATTTGCATCAGTATCCGGAATTGTCTTTTAAAGAAGAAAAGACGCCCAGGTACATAGCTGATTTTTATCAAAATCTTGGAATTGATGTCCAAACCGGTGTCGGGGGAAATGGGGTTATCGCCCGAATTAAAGGAAATAAGCCCGGCAAAACGATTGCCTTGAGGGCCGATTTTGATGCACTTCCAATTCATGAAGAAACCAACTTGCCGTTTCGCTCAAAAATTCCGGGGGCCATGCACGCATGCGGACATGACGGCCATACGGCAACATTGCTTATTGTCGGAAAAGTTTTGCATCAGTTAAAAGAAGAACTTTCGGGGGAATACGTACTGATTCACCAGCATGCCGAAGAACTGGCTCCAGGCGGTGCCATCGCCATGATCCAAGACGGATGCCTTGAAGGGGTGGATGCCATATTCGGGACACATCTATGGGCCGAGATCCCTTACGGGACGATCCGCTATAAAACGGGCCCCTTTATGGCTGCTGCAGACCGTTTTGAAGTGACGGTCAAGGGCCATGGCGGGCATGGCGGCATGCCCCATAAAACAAAAGATGCAGTTGCGGTCGGCTCCCAGCTCGTAATGAACCTGCAGCAAATCGTCAGCCGGCGGGTAAACCCCACGGAGCCCGCAGTTGTTTCAGTCGGTTCTTTTGTGGCGGAAAATGCCTTCAACGTGATCGCCGATACAGCCAAATTGGCTGGAACCGTAAGAACTTTCAGTGAAGACGTGCGCAATCAAATTGAATCGGAGCTGGAAACAATCGTCCAAGGAACATGTGCAGCCGCCGGCTGCGATTATCGTTTTGGTTATCACCGGGGCTATCCGGCGGTCGTCAACCACCGGGAAGAAACCGAGTTTCTAAAGGAGATTGCAAAAGAAGTTCCGGAAGTATCATCCGTTGAGGAGTCCGAGCTCATCATGGGCGGCGAAGATTTTGCCTATTATTTGCAGCACGTAAAAGGCACCTACTTTTTTACAGGAGCCAGGCCCGAACGAGAACCTGCTTATTCCCACCATCATCCGAAATTTGACATCCATGAAGAAGCAATGCTCGTTGCCGCCAGGACGCTGGCTCTTGCCGCGATTGAATATCAAAATTTTGAAGCGGCAAACCGTTGACATGCCATGCTGCGAGTACTTCTTTTTTCTTTATCTAATGGTATCCCCCACTCTTTTTGGCGCATAGCGCATGGAAAACCAGGCAGCAAGGGCAATACCGGCCGCTCCCGTATAAACGGCATTTAAAAAGCTGCCCTTTAGGACCAGGACCAAGATAAACAAAACTGCCTGTCCTGCCAAAATGTAAAACAAAAGCTTTACAAAAGCTTGCTTTTTAACATGATGCGAAATCGGATAAAGCTGTACCCACACCTTTAAATCGTGCCGGCGGTAGACCGGCAGAAGCTGAAAGCCTGTTAAATATAAAAAAGTCAGGGCAACGGCAATCGTAATATACGGATTTTCCAAGAACACCAAAAGAATCGCCGGAATTACCGTCAAGCGAATGATCAGTCCCGAATACTCTTTCGTCCGCAACAGCGTTCTCGAAAACAAATGCAAATAAATTTGATCCCGCCCATACGGTATGGACCGAAAAATGGGATCCAGCCACTTTCTTCTGCCAACGTTGCTTTTTAAATGGGGAACATCCGTAAACATATTGGCGGTACGATAAAACATCTGCATTCTTCCAGACTCTTTTTCAATCAGCTTTTCCCATTTAAGCGGCCGCTCCTTCGCCAAGTTTTCGGAATGCAAGGTATAAGCCATCATAAAAAGTGCAGCGGCCAGCATCATGATGACTGAGGCCTGGATGATGAGAAAATAAAGAAAAAGGCCGTTAAGGACAAAGCGGATTGTAAAATCTGCCATTAGCATGTTTTGTGTTGCTGTCTTTAACGTATTCCAATGCATGCGCATGTTCCAAACTTTCAGTAAAAGCAGGCAGGCAAACATAATAAAGAAAAACCGGAGGTTGACACCGTTTGTTTGATACAACATCGGCATCAGCGCTGCCAAGGCAAGCAAAAGCAAATAGGATTGCAGCAGAAAGCTGAGCCGGCCGCCTTTCTGGAAATACCCGGATAGGCGCTTTTCCAAGGGAAGAAGAAAAACGGCATCCGCTTCTTTTAACAAAGTGATGATCGGGCTCACCGAAAGGAATCCGGCCAAAATGGCCGCGGCAATGACTGCTCCGGGAAATTCGGGCCCGATCATTCTTACCCACTGCGAATAATAGTAAATGGCCGCGCCCCCGCCAAATATGAGAACAAACTTTAAATGGTCATTCAGCATATATTTGAAATACCGCCTGATCTCCTTCATAAACGAATGGAGCCGTTCCGGCCATAGCGATTCAATCTGTTTCATTCGTCTCTTCCTTTGTCAGATGAATATATATATCATCAAGCCCTGCGCCCTTCATTCCAAATTCCTCCCGCAAATCGGCCAGTGAACCTTTTGCCCGGACTTCCCCGTTATGCATCATTATGAAGCCGTCACAAAACCGCTCTGCAGTAGCAAGGATATGGGTGGACATCAATATCCCTGCTCCCTGCTCTTTTTTTCTGTTCATCAGTTCAAGCAGCGATTGGATGCCGAGCGGGTCCAGGCCCAAAAATGGCTCATCAATGATATAGAGCATCGGCTCCACTAAAAAAGCGCACAGGATCATCACTTTTTGCTTCATGCCTTTGGAAAAATGCGCCGGAAACCATTTTAATTTTTTATCGAGGCGAAACTCCTTTAATAACGGGCCGATTCTTTCCTCGTATGTTTCTTTCTGCAACCCGTATGCCATCGCTGTTAACTGGAGATGTTCCTCCAGTGTCAATTCTTCGTATAAAACAGGTGTTTCAGGTATGTATGAAAACTGCCTGCGATATTGTTCCGTATTTTCTTTTAATGTGATCCCATTGATCGTTACCGTTCCGGATCTTCCTTCCATCAGTCCAATGATATGCTTGATGGTCGTGCTTTTACCGGCACCGTTCAAGCCGATCAGCCCGATGAGCTGACCTTTTCCGACCGAAAAACTGACGTTTTTAAGTACGGGGTTTTTTGTATAGCCACCGGTTAAATCTTTCACTTCCAATAACGACATTGCAAAACGCCCTCTCTTTAAATTGCTTTCATTGTAACATATCCCAAGATCGTATGATAAGCGATTTGGGCCTGCGCTTAATCCGTCATTCCCTCTTTTTTCCGCTCATGAACGAAAGCCGAAATGGTTATCTTAAGGATTGAAAGGGCGGCAAAAGAATATGGGGTGATGGCGTTGGGCGGTAATCTGCATTAAACGCGAAACACGATCAACATTTAAGGCACGAATCAAACCGTTTAAGGGGATGATAGTGTTGGACATGTTATCGATTCATTGCATTTTTCTTTAGCCACAAATCGCTCTTTCCTTACAGTGTGCAGGGCGTTTGCCCTGCACATATTCTGTGCTAAAATAGCTTTAAGAACAAGGAAAGGTGGAATCCAACCATGAGTGATTGCATTTTTTGCAAAATTGTCCACAATGAGCTTCCCTCCGCAAAAGTGTATGAGGATGAGCATGTTTTGGCTTTTCTTGACATCAGCCAAGTAACGAAAGGGCATACACTGGTCATTCCGAAATTACATATCGACGATCTATTTCAAATGGATTCCGGAACAGCCGAAAGAGTGTTTTCCCCCGTACCGGAAATCGCGAATGCCATTAAGGAAGCGTTTCATGCGGAAGGTATGAACCTTTTGAATAATAACGGGGCTTTTGCCGGACAGGAAGTTTTTCATTATCATCTGCATCTTATCCCCCGGTATGATCATACGGACGGCTTCGCCAAAACTTTTATCAGCCATCAAAACGATTATTCGCCAGCGGACCTGCAGGAAATGGCTGCAGCCGTGCGCAACAAACTTCAATAAGCTAAGCTGGCAGGCTCCATTTAAAAAAGGCTTCATTCCCCGAGATTAGTATGATACAATATTCCTAATCTTTCGCTGGCAGCATCAGAGCATGCCAGGAAAGCAGAAAGCCAGAGTTTAGCTGAGAAGAGGAGAGTTTGCATGAATACAAGAACACTCGTCGTTTTATCCCTGTTTATTGCGATCGGGGCGGCGCTGCATTTCATCATGCCCGGAATTTATTTGGGAATGAAGCCTGATACGATGCTGGCCATGATGTTTTTGGGAATTGTGTTATTCCCCGGCGTCAAAAATGTGCTCATACTCGGTATCGCAACCGGAGTGCTTGCCGGCATTACATCCAGTTTCCCCGCAGGCCTCGTTCCCAACATGATTGACAAACCGGTTACGGCATTTATTTTTTTCGGATTATACTTGCTGATCGCCAAAAAATTTACCAACGTTGTGAGTGTTTCTGTTTTAACCGCGATTGGCACGATCGTGTCGGGAACTGTGTTTCTTACATCTGCCTATTTGTTTGTCGGTTTACCCGGGACATTTGCAGGACTTTTTGGAATGGTCGTCATTCCTGCCACCGTCATGAACGCCATTGCCATGTTCATTTTATACCCTGTTGTAAAAACCATTTTAAAACGGACGAACTTGCAGCAAGCGGCCTAGTGATAACAATGGCGCCAAGAAGAACCCTTTTGGGGTTCTTTTGTTTTACATTTTTACAGAAACCAAGCTATAATAAGCATCACCAATCCGGAAAAACCAAACAATGCTGCCCGCTGTTTCAATATTTTTTTCGGCGGATAAATTCTTGGGCGCAAGCATGCCATCATATGGTGCAGCATCCCGAACAACAGGCAGATGCCAATTACGATTGCCAAACCTTTGACGATATTCAATTTCCGCCACCTCGATCCCCAATCTTTTTAAATCATATGCCGCAATGTGTGTGGACATGAAAAAGTTGGGGTATAAAGTATGTAAGGGAGTCTATTTTTTAAATCAATAAAATGAATTATAATGAGAGGGGTGATATTGACATGAATAAAAAAATGTTAACTTACGGGTTAGTCGTTGGAGGAGTTGTCGGGGCAGCAACTGCGCTGCTCTCTGCACCGCTTTCGGGAAAAGAGCTCCGCAAACAGGTAAAGGAAGCGAAAGATGAGTGGATTCGTATCGCCAATGAATTCAAGGTCAATGCTGCCGAAATGAAAGATTCGGTTACAAAGCTTTCCAAGGAAGGAACCGCTATCATTAAAGAATTGGCGACAGACGTTAAAACAGTCGTTGAAGAATGGCAGCAGGATATTGAACCTACTAAAGAATCAATGCAGCAGGAAATTAAACATATCCAACAAACGATCACTGATTTGGAAAAGAAACTGCAAGAAGGAAAACAAAAAATCAGTTCCACCTAAATATCTTTGGGCAAGAGGAAGGAATTCGACAAAACTCTTGCCTTTTTTCATTTTTTCTTTGGAAACAGAATTTTCTCATTGCATTTTTATTATTTTTTTTGCATAATAATAAAAAGACGTGCAAAGCGGGGGAATAAAATGCAAGAAGAACAATTTTCAATGAGGGAAGCAATGATTTTCAGCCAGCGGATGGCCCAACTAAGCAAAGCATTGTGGAAAGCGGTAGAGAAGGATTGGCAAAACTGGATTAAGCCATACAATTTGAATATTAACGAGCACCATATTTTATGGATCGCCTATCATTTAAAGCAAGCGTCTATTTCGGATATCGCGAAATTTGGGGTCATGCATGTATCCACTGCCTTCAATTTCTCGAAAAAGCTTGAAAAACGGGGGTATCTCCAATTTTCCAAGACGGAAAATGACAAGCGGAATACGTATATCAGGCTGACAGAAAAAGGGGAACATTTGCTGCTGGATTTAATGGCATGTTTCGAGCCCCATAAAAGCATGGTTGTCCAGGGAGCCCTGCCATTGCAAGGCCTATTCGGGAAGTTTCCGGAAATGATGGAAATCATGGCGATTGTACGCAAAATATATGGAGATGATTTTATGGAGATTTTTGAAAAATCATTCAATAATATTGAATCTGATTTTACGAATGAGGGACTGGTCATTCATGAACCAAAGATTGACAATGTTGTCTAAAACAGCTTATTCCATATTTCTCAAAAGTTTTTTCATCAGCTCAACATACATGTTTTGCTTTAAGCATGCGGAAATGGTTTCTTTCGGCGACAATTTTTTGTTTAACTTTGTGGTAAATTCCTGAAAAAGCGGAGCATAATAAACAAAATGATCCGCTTTTTGTTTTTCAAATTCTTTGTTAAGTGCTTCACAAAGATCCAGAAAATCCTTTACCTCTGATTCAGACAAATTATTTTTAATAACAAGAAGGTCAAATGCTTTTTCAGTATGATGAATCATCCCCAAAAGGAGTCTTTGGTGAAATTCCAGCCTTTCCACCCGAGCCTTCATCTCTTCCATATTCATGTTTTCCCTTTCCCCCCATACACTCTGTATCTTTGTTTAACTTAAGGAAAAAGCTTATTGCAATTCAGCACTTTTCGTCGTAAAGTATGGAAAGCGAACCATTTTGAAATCATTGTTGGAGGCTGTCCATTATGCATTGTTGGAAAACATATTATTTAAATCGCAAGTACGATTTTTTTCGGCGTTTTTTTATTTCTTCCATTGTCGCCCTGCTTGTTTTTATCTTATTTTACGTAACGATGCAGTCGTTTATGGACCGTCAATTTAACGATGATTACGTGCTTGTTTTTATATTCGCATTGATTCTTTTATACCCGTTTCATAAGTTATGCCACTTGCTGCCGATTATTCCGTATTATCGATACATGAAGTGGGAAATCGAGTTTTTTTATCTTTTGCCGGTTCTTAAGATGAAAGTGGAATATCCAATTCCGAAAAAAAGATTTGTGTTTGCACTTATTTTACCATTTTTACTGATCAACGCGGTACTTTTAACAACCTTATTTCTTTTTCCGGAGTATGGCCACTATATTGCCATTTTATTTGCCTTAAACAGCGGTATGTCCGCCTTTGATTTTATTTACATTAAGGCGCTGTTCTCCTCTCCAAAAAATGCACTTGTGGAGGAAAATGAGGATGGATACGACCTTCTGATTGAGGATGAGGAGGATTAATCACCAAGCATTTTGAAGATGGCACTATGATTTTGATGTAAAATTTGCTATTCTTTCATTATGAAGGAAGTAAGGGGGAGGATCATTCTTGGTATCTTTTTTTATTGTTTATGCAGTTCTCATATTATATGTTTTTAATAATTTAACTTACTCCCTCTGTATCCAGAGAGAGATTCCCGAAGAGCGCCATCCCAAAATTTTTCGGACAATTAATATTTTGATTACGATATTGCTATTTTCATCTTATATTGAAATTTTGTACACATAAACGCAGGCTGGTCCAAAGACCGTATAAAAAGGAGAGACGGGATCCGGGGATCCCGCCTTTTTTGGGCTTATATAAACCGTTATTGGCTTCTTAGTAAAACCAAGCGGCACCTACGATTACCAACAAAATGAACAACACGACGATCAGGGCAAAGCCCCCACCGTATCCGGCTCCTGCGCTCACTTTCTACACCTCCTCTTTACCATTCACCATTTATCATATTCATTGATGATTGTATTGCTCAGGATATGAGCCCGTTTTTCAACAAATTAACAAACGTATGCCGCTCCAATAATCACCAGCAAAATGAACAGAACAACGATTAAAGCAAAGCCTCCTCCGCGAAAGCCTCCCATCGTTCATGACCTCCTTTCCCATTCAATACAGCATATGCCTTGCAGGGCTAATTGGCTGAAGCAAACGCCCAATTTGCTTCGATTTTATGGAAACAGTTTTTTTCTGCAACCATCTATGATATAGTAAGTTTTGTGGAATTTCTCACAAAGAGATATAAAAATACAGGGAGTTGTCTTATATGAAAAAATGGGTATTCACCCTTACGATGGCGGCAGGAATCGTCGGTTTGGCAGGCTGCGGCGGCCAAAACAGCGATACAGTGGCAAAAACCAAAGCCGGTAATGTAACAAAAGAAGAACTTTACGAAGCAATGAAAGATAAAGCCGGTGAACAAGCCCTTCAGCAGCTCGTGTTCGAAAAAGTACTTTCCAAAGAATACAAAGTTTCGGATAAGGAAGTCGACAAAAAATTGGACGAGTTGAAAGAGCAGCTCGGACCCCAATTTGAAATGGCTCTGATGCAAAGCGGTTTTAAAGATGAGGACGATTTCCGCCAGTCGCTGAAAATAAATTTGCTTCAAGAAAAAGCGGCGGTCAAAGACATGAAAGTTTCTGAAGAAGAAGTGAAAGAATATTACAATAACAAACAAAAAGAAATTGAAGTGCGCCATATTTTAGTGGATGATGAAAAGACTGCGAAGGAAGTCAAATCAAAACTTGATAAAGGCGAAGACTTCAAAAAGCTAGCAAAAGAATATTCCGTCGACACAGCCGCCAACGAACAGGGCGGCAGCCTTGGAACGATTTCAATTGATGAACCGCAAATGGACGAGACATTTAAAAAAGAGGCATTCAAATTAAAGAAAAACGAAATCAGCAACCCGGTTGAAACACAATTTGGCTGGCATATCATTCAGGTGACGGATATTAAAGAAAAACCAAAAAAAGACAGACAGCCGTACGATAAAGTGAAAGATGACTATGCCCATCAGTTAAAAGTGGCCAAGCTCGATCCTGAGACTATACAGGAAGCTCTAAAAGATGAACTGAAAAAAGCAGATGTCAAAGTAAATGACAAAGATTTAAAAGAAACATTTGACAACATACTAAATGAAAAGAAAGCCGAAGACGACAAGAAAAAAGCAGAAAAATAAAGAAGCTGCCCTCATTGGGCAGCTTCTTTACATCCAACAACATTGGCCAAAGTAATCTTAAGCATTTCCCGCTTCATTTATTCCCCTTTTCCGCTCTTTCTCTTCTTCCATTCTCTTTATAAAAACTTCCCCTTCTTTTTCAATCCATTCCTGTTCCACTTCCCGGTCTTCACGGGCCGTTTTCACCGCCATAAACGCACTGACAAAGATTCCTGCAATAACGACGTATAACCAAATGGGCAGGGACATGTATGACATCTCCTTTCAAGAGCTTGACCGTTTGTTGTATCATATGATGGAATCCCAAAAAAAATGCCCCTAATTAAGAGGCATTTACGAATGGAATGTCGGCTTGTAAAAAGAACGATTGTCCAGCGGAAATATTTTTTCCGTGAATTCCCCGGGTTTTACCCGTTTTAAGGCGCGGTCCAGCATATTCATTTTGGCATCCAAATTATCAATCAGATGTAATATTTCCGCTTCTTTAATCATTGGCTGCTTCGGGCTCCCCCATTCCATCTTTCCGTGGTGGCTTAAAACGAGATGCTGGAGAACAACGACTTCTTCCCCGTGAATCCCGAGTTCCCCGGCCGCTTTTCCGATTTCGTCCACCATGATCGTAATGTGGCCGAGCAAGTTGCCTTCAATTGTATAAGAAGCTGCCACTGGGCCCGTCAATTCGAATACTTTGCCCAAATCATGCAAAATAACACCCGCATACAGTAAATCCCTGTCCAGTGACGGATATAATTCCGTGATCGACTTGGCGAGATCCAACATGGACACGACATGAAATCCGAGCCCGGAAACAAATTCATGATGATTTTTCGTAGCAGCCGGATATTCAAGAAACTTCTCATAATATTTACGCAGCAGATGCCTGGTAATCCTTTGGATATTGGGGTTTTTCATTTCAAATATATATTGTGTCACCTTGCTGGATATTTCTTCTTTTGTCAATGGGGCGGTTTCCAGCAAATCTGCTGTCGATACTCCGTCATGCGGAGTCGACCTCCTAATCTGCTTTATTTTTAATTGCATCCTGCCCCGGTAATTATGGACTTCCCCCGCTATCCGCACGATCGTTCCCGGTTGATAAACCTTGACTTCATCATCGGAAGCATCCCAAAGCTTCGCTTCTATATCTCCCGACCGGTCCTGGAGAATGAGCGTCAGAAATGGTTTTCCGTTGCTCGCAATTCCCCTCGTCGCACTTTTGATCAGCAGAAACATATCGACATGTTCGCCAACTTCATGTTCCAACAATTCTTTTAACATCCAAACGCCTCCATCCCCGTTGTTCCAATCAAATTATACCATAACCCTTCCTGATTGAATCCCGCTCAATTGAACGGCCCGTTTTTCAAGTTGCATGACCTTTTCTCCGGGAAGCTGTTCGATCAAATGCGGATGGCAAGTAAACAGCAATACTTGCGTATCGGAACTGACTTGTTTTATCAATTTTAACACCCGCTGCGTACGTTTCTTGTCAAAGTTTACAAAGCCGTCATCTATGAAAATCGGAAACGGGAATTCTTCCCTCAGTACGTAAATCAGGCCCAAGCGAATGGCCGTATATAACTGTTCTCCCGCTCCTTTGCTCATTTCGGCGGGCGTAAAAACTGTCCGATCCTTTCTTTCGACAACAAGGTTCCCGTCTCCCTGCAAGTAAAGGCGCCTGTATTCGCCGTCTGTCAACATGGTGAAAAATTCCGCCGCTTTTTGCATGGCCTGCGGAAAGCGTTCTTCCTGATACTTTTGCAATGTTTTTTTGAGTATCGCTTTGGCCGCGGCAAGTTCGGCCCACTTTTTGGCGTCCTCATTCAAAATCGACCGCATGTGATAAAACTGATGAAGATGTTCCGTATAGGTTCCTCCGTTTTCCAGGAAGCGGATTTCCTGTGCCAGCGATGCCAGTTGATGGCGGAAGCGGTCCAATTTCTGCTCATCCTTTTCGATGGATTCTTTCAGCACAGCGATTTCACCTTTTAATTCCCCGACAGTTTGGAAGTCGGGAACAAGCTGATCCGGATCAACTTGGCTCTCCAAAAGATTCAGTCTCACTTTTAATTTTTCCGCTTCGGCATACAGCTCCGCTTTTTTTCGAAATGCCTCTTCCGTTTCAACATCCGCCGCTTTCAGCAATTTAGAAATATGTGCGTTGATTTCTTTTTGTTCATTTTCATGAAACAGCACATCCGCTTGTAAAGCCTGAAGCTTTTTCTTCAGCTCCTGGAATAAAATTTGCTTTTTGCGTTCCTTATCCAGTAAATTTTTTAAGATAAAAACAGCTTCGGAAGGCTCTGTTACCGGAATATCGAATGAGCCCAAAATGGATTTTAATTCGGCGAACCATTCTCTCTGTTTGCCGGATAACATGCTTAATTGCTCCTTTTGGTTTTGTATATGCTCGTCAAGCTTCTGCAGCCGTTGCAAAAGTTGAAATGCATCTTCCAGCTTTCCATTGAAAAAACTTTCGGAAAGCCCAAACGATTTTTTGATCTGGTTCAAACCATTTTGAATGGCCGCCATGGCGCTTCTTATTTTTTCAAGATGAACCTTTGCGTTTTCAACCTTCTTTCTTTGCTGCTCCAATAGATGGTAGGATTGCTTCCATTCTTCACGGAGCTTGAGCTGCCTTTCAAAACGAACCGTAAAATCTGTTTGTCCGGCAGCTAACGAAATTGCTTCCTCTATTGTTTTTAATTGCTCTTTCTTTTTTTGGATGCTTTCATCGTATAACCCGACATCATTTTTTTTCCGCCACGTAAAAGTGACGCAGGAATAAAGGATGGCGGCCAATGAGAACAGCGCAAATATCCACTCGCCGGATAGAAAGCTCCATATGAAAACAAAGGCAAACAGAGACAGAAACAGGCTGTTTATAAAGAAAGCCTGCTTTCTTTTTTGCTCCTTTTCCTTTTCTTCACGGCTCTTTTGCCGGAGAAGGCTATCAATCTCCATTTCCAAATACCGCTTTTCTTGTTCCGCCAATGCGAAAGACTCGTGCATATCATACTGTTTTTTCCATTTTTGAAATGTTTCTTCATCGATCAGGTCCCGTTCAATTTCCCGACACGTTTCCTCCCATTCTTTCAGCAATGCAAGCTCATTTTTCAGCATGTCTTCACTGTCGCTTAATTTTCCTTCCAGCCGGACAAATTGCCCAACCTGATCTTTTAATTTCGCTTTCATATCCATCCCAAGGTTTAATTCATGAATGGATGCGGAAGCGTCCCGCGACCAATTCAGCTCCTTCAAAATATGTGCAATTTCCTTTTCAGATTCATCTATATCTCGATTAATCACGGACATTTTTTCGGCATTTTGCTCATATTGGGACCAGCCCCGGAGGAGCAATTCCGCCCGATTTTGCTCAAAGCCCGGCAAGGGTGAATGCTCCTCCAGCTCCTTCATCGTTTCCGCCACTTTTTGTTTGGCCGTTGTCAAAGCGCTGCCTGCGCGAATCATTTGGTCTTTATATTTATCAAGCCTGGCAATCCCTTGTGCCGGAAAATCGACGGGCCCCAGTTGTTCAAGCCGCTTTTTGAGCTGTTGGGTCTCCATAATGAGCGGCCACGCCTTGTACAGCTCCTCATATTTTCTGAACCGTTTCTTTTTTTCGTCCAGAATTTGGTCCAGCGCCCTCATGCCATTTGCTGCATTTTCTTTCTCCTTAAGCAATGTTTCATATTTTATGTTTTCTTTCCTGGCTTTTTTAAGAAGCTGTTCCTGTTCACGGAGCTGTTTTATTTGGATATTGATCCGGGGCTTCCTTCCGCCCGGCTTAAAAAGCTGCTGCAGTTCTTTTTGAAAATGCTGTTCCGCCTGGAGCAATAAATCCGTGCCGACCGTTCCTGCCGCGATCAAATACTTGGCGATATCTTCTTCTTTTAAACGGTGAACTTGCTGCAATCCTTCAAGATGAAAGGAAAAAACACTTTCAAACATCTGCCTGTCCATTCCATTTAACATTTCACGCAAAAATTCCTCGCCTTTTACCGTTCCGTCTTCCAGCAAAATCATTACATCTCCCGCAGCTTTTCCCCTGATCCGTTCGATCGCCACTTCACCGAATTTTTCGGATGCCATAATGATTTTTCCTCCATAAGAAGATCCGGTTTTCGGTTCGTATCTTGGCTGGGACGACTGTTGTTTGGGCGGAAATCCGAACAGCATGCTTTGAACAAAAGACATGATCGTCGATTTGCCCGCTTCGTTCTCACCGTAAAATATTTGCAGATCTGCCAGGTTTTTGATGTGGAGATCACGAAATTTTCCGTATCCGTATATGTATATTTCCTTGAGCCGCAACGTTATTCTCCCCCTTTACTTCATTTTGGAGATGGAGTGAATCACGAGCTTTTTGGCGGAATGAAGAATGTCCCCTATTTCTTGTTCAGTCAAGGCATCCAAATAACGGCTTCCGTATATATGCGAATAAAGCTCTGAAATCACCTCGTCCAATCCATTCTCCCTTAGCTCCAAAAGGATGTTTTCGATTGTGCCGGCAAGTTGTTCGTCAATGACATCAGCACTTGAAAAATGAGGCGCTGCAATGTGAATCCGATAAGGCCAAACAAACGCACCTTCCGATTCGGAGCTGTCTTGGAGCATTTCAAGAAACTCTCCATTCTCGATCGTCCGCAAAACATGATCCAAAAGCAAATCCGCACGGTGAAGCGTCAAACTGCAAAGAATCCCTTCGGTTTTGTTTGACCTGATCGATTCCATTTCTTTCATGCATTCCGTAAAAAGCTGCGTGAGATCCATGCCCTCCCGGACTTGAATGCCGACTGATTCCCACCGGATATCGGCCGTTTCGACAAATTCCATTTTTGCTTCGCCGCCATCATTTAAAACGACAAAATAGCATCCTTTTGTCCCGCTCTCTTTTCGATGTCTCCCCTGAATGTTTCCCGGGTATACGATATAAGGATTGGCATGCAATATTTGTTTGTGATGTATGTGGCCCAGCGCCCAATAATCCATTTCCTTTTTCAGCAATTCCTTCACCGAAAAGGGAGCATAAGGCTGATGCGCCCCGCCTTGTCCTTCTTCGCTGCCGTGAAGCATGGCAATATGGAAATCCGCTCCGTCCACCCTTTTATATTCTGAAATTTTCCGGGAATAGACATGCCGTTCCGGATAACTGAACCCATACACATGGGCGGAAACCCCGTTTTTGCCTGTCCAGCGGAAAGGTTCGACTTTCTCGGAAAATATCCGTACATTTCCCGGCATGTCAAGCGCTGTCCAATCACCGCCCAAGTGATCGTGGTTTCCATGGATCATAAAAACGGCTATTCCATTCTCTTCCAGGCGTTGAAGCTGTTTTCTCAATCGCGCCTGTGCCTTGATGCTGCGATCTTCACCATCAAATAAATCACCGGATATGAGCAGGAAATCAACTTTTTTTTCGATGGCCGCATCAATTACTTTTTGAAAAGCCGCAAACGTACTTTCCCGCAAGCGCTGGAACAATGATTTCGGCAAATGGCCCAACCCCCGGAAAGGGCTGTCCAAATGCAAATCTGCTGTATGGATAAAACGGATTTCTTTCATAAGGCACTCACCCCCAAACGAATATACGTTCTCAATATTATACTAGAGTTTGGGAATGCTTGCACGATCCATCTTTTCATTTTTCCGCAAATATGTAATGATAGTGATAAAGAAAAGCGCAAGCGCCTGGCCCATCGACGTACAGACTGAGCTGAAATGCGGAAGACGGCCGCCTAGGGGCGACAAGCGCTGGAGGGCAATCCAGCGAAGTCGTTCTTTGACTTCGTTGGATTGACCGAAGCGACCTCGAGCCCCTGCCGTCTGCAACTAGACAAAAGTGCCTTTGACGAGATAAAGGAAATACGGCGGGGAACGCAGGCTCAAGCGGCAACGTCCTCGAAAAAGCTTACGCTTTTTCTTCGTGCGATGATGATGCTGCCGAAGCTATCCTTGTCCTGTCGCTTCGCCTGCACTGGCACGTCCTGTGCGGCGGCAGGCTCAAGCGGCGACTTCCTGTCGCTTCGCCTGCACTGGCACGTCCTGTGCGGCGGAGCCGATGTTGACTTATCGTAGGAAAGCTGCTTCTTTGAGTTAACATCGTGAGCTTTGCGCGAGGTGAGCCTATACTTCCCCGAATAAGCTGCGCCGCAGGAGCACATTAGCGCTAGTCTCTCAGTCGATAGGCGCTGGAGCTGGACAAAGCAGATACTTTTTTCAGCCTAATATTCAAAAAAATTTATACTTTAACAGTTTAAAAAGGGAGGCATTGGAATGGGAGCTTATCAATTAACCGCTTTTGAAAGAACAGGAGAAAAACTGTTGGATGAAACGTTTGAAGCAGAAAATGAAAATGAGGCAAAAAGGAAAGGAAACGCCATGTTGGCTGAAAAAGGATTGCTGGATAAAACACACAGATGTACAACACAAGCGGGAAAACTCATATTATTTCACCGTTAACACAAATTGGCGCCGCAAGCTTAATGAAAAGCGGAAGGCGCCTTTGCAAATGTTTAATTAAGCATATTGTTTTTCTTTAAAAATTCAATGCGGTACTGTTTTCTAAAGTGTTCCCGAACCATATAGGCCAAGCCGTTTTCATTATTGGTCCTCGTAATCCAGTCAGCGGCATCCT
Source organism: Siminovitchia jepli (assembly GCF_047228825.1). Lineage (NCBI taxonomy): Bacteria > Bacillati > Bacillota > Bacilli > Caryophanales > Bacillaceae > Siminovitchia > Siminovitchia jepli. The sequence continues at coordinate 11,232 of NZ_JBFEGN010000014.1, read as the reverse complement.
GCAGCAGGGCTGGGCCATTTCCCATGGCGACCCCCAAACCCGCCCAACTGACGAGAGGAATATCATCATAACCTGCCCCGACGGCAACAACTTCGTGCTGTTTGATGCCGAAGTGATCACAAACATATTTTACTCCATTTAACTTGGAAGCGCCCGCGGCCACAATTTCCATCTTTAACCCGCCAGACTCGATGCAGTGGACTTCTTCGTACATGTCCCCGATCGTTTTTTTGGCATCTATCATATCGGTTTCAGTGAAAAAAATCACCTCGATTTTTGGCGGAGAAACTGGAGCATCCAATAGCCTTTCACTCAGGGAATCCACATATCTTTCCTGATAAATGAATCGGCTGGCCGACTGGAAAACCACCTTTGCCATCATATTATTGGGGATTTTCACTTTGTTGCCCAATAAAAACGTTTCATGAACAAGCCGGATTTGGCAAGGAAAGGACTCCAGCAGCGTGACAAGTTCGCTTGTGATCTGTTCATTAATCCTATGGACATATATCGGTTTGTTTAAATGCTTGGCGATGAAAGCGCCTTGGTGTGTAACCAAATAGGAGTCGAGTTTTAGCGTTTTTGCAACACGTTTGGCGGCCGGAAAATTCCTGGAAGTTGCGAGCGTTATATGAATCCCCTTTTCCAGCGCAAAATCCACTGCTTCCCGGGTATGTTTATGAATCTTTCCATTGTCCTGCTCAATCGTTCCGTCGATATTCATAACAAGCATTTTATATATCATGCTGCATGTTCCCCCTTTACGCAATCTCTGCCTTTATCCATATATACGAGATGCGCGGAACAATTAGAACAAACCCGCCGGATTTGAAAATGGAATTAAGAAAAGCGCAAGCGCCCGTATCTTCTGCAAATATTAAGACAAATTGCCGAGTAAGCCTTGACTTTAATTAGTGATTAAACAACTGTCGATAATTCCACTAAAAAAGCTAAAAATCTCATCCATAATAGACGCTCAGCCCCTCTATTCAGAGGGAAAGGACCCACCTGCTGGCTCGCTTTGAACATCTAAGCGACATTTTACAATATCATCAGAATTTGGGCTCTTTCAAGATTGGATTGTCGATTTTAACCTTCTTCGGGCTCCTGAAACTCTCTACGTGACCCAAATGACGAGATTTTCCCTTTTACGGTCACTTAGAAACTCTCTACGTGAACGGAACCAACAAAAAAAGCGCCTTGCTAAACGCAGACAAACAAGACGATTCCCAAGGAGGCAGCCGCAAGCGAATATCGGGGGGCTAGGCCGCTGGCCGCCTTAGGTCGCCACGTTCCTGTGGCCGGCGGCACTAGGACTGTCCGTCGGCAGGCTCAGGCAGCGACGTCCTGTCGCTTCGCCTGCACTAGCACATCCTGTGCGTCGGAGCTATACACAGATAAGCTTCTTTTGAAGAAAAATTTTCTTAGCAAGTTATACTTAACACTAAGAAACAGGCACATGAACGTTCATGCGCCATTCGCTTCCGTTATCCGGAAATGGAACCGTATAGATCATCAAGTGGTTTTAGAATAATTTTATTCAACTCGGTAATGACCATGCTCATCCGCTGTTCCGCTTCCATCAATTTCGCCACTTTCGGATTTTGCTGCACACGGTTGGCAATTTCCTGTGCCTCCATCACTTCATCTTCCGTAATATCCCGGCCTTCTATTTGTTTTTGCTGAAGCTCCAATTGAACATTCCGGAATTCATCAAACAACGTGCTGGCTGCTGCATCATTGGCCACAGCGGCATACATTTGCTTCAGGTAACTGAATTCAGGACTTTTTCGCATCGCTTTTTCAAGGCTATACGCATGGTCATATAAATTGGCACTCATTTTAACAACTCCTCCTTCCATAGTTTAACATATTATGATGCAAGCGTAACAATGATACCTTGGATGACTCCAATCGCACCCCCTAGAATGGCCCCGAGATAAGTGATCATGGCCAATTCTTTTTTAGCGATCGAAATGACGAGTTCTTCCAGGTGCTGCAGTGAAAACGACTCGATCTCATTCCTGATAATGTCCTCTATTTGAAAGCGTTCCATAATCTCCCCGGATTGCTTCGTCAAATATTCACCGATGACTCCCAGAAGATTGGGGAGGACGGATTCACGCATTACAGCCCTGTATGGGGAAACGATTTCCTTTACGGGTTTTTGAAACATTTGATCCCATTTAATCGTGCCGGCAGCAGTTGATTGCAAAAATGACACGACTTTCTGATCATTAACATGCTGAAAGAATTCATCGACCTTTTTCTGTTCAATTTTTCCAACTTCTTCTTCCATGATGGAGACAAGCAATTTTTTCGTGTTTGGATGATGCAGAAATTTTAACAGTTCAGGCTGCACTTTTTCGGAAAGCTGTGCTTCCCCAATAAACATTTGAATGAGGCTCCACATTTTTCCCCTGTTTTGGAAAAAATTTTCAATCATGATGGTGATTTTTTCTTTTCCTTCCTCACTTGTAAAATAATCGCTCCCTTTTTTAATGATCTGGTCAGCGATGAGGGGAATATTTTGATAAAAAACCGCCAACCACTGTTCCGGAATGATTTCCAATAAGGTTTTGTCTTTATATTGCTGTTTTAATGAAAAATACTTTTTTTCAATTTTATCGTTGATATAATCCGAAATTTTCTCACCGAGATCATTTATTTGCATATGTTCAAACAATTTTTCCAAGGTGATCCCTTTATCAAGCCAACCGGATAACTTATCATTGATCCAGATTTCCATTTCCTGTTTGAATTTTTCATCTGTAAATTTTTTTTTGATGCTGTCAGGTGTGACCAAATGGCTGACGACAAGCCGCCCGATTTGCGCCGCCAGCTCGCCTTGTCTTTTCGGAATCAGCCCCGGCGTAAACGGGAGCCGCCATTTACCGATATAAATCGGATGAAACGGCCGAAACAGCATTCGAATGGCGAGAAAGTTTGTAAAGCCTCCGATCACTGCCCCGATCACCATCATAAACAAAATTAATGTGAACCAATTGTTCATACGTAAATCTCCTCCAAATAATCAATTAAGACTGAATAAAAAAGCAGGCTTCAACCAGCATAAGACCATTCTGCTGCTTTGGGCATCATGAATCGATGTTCCCGTGCCGCCTGGCATCCTGTCACTTCCCCCATTGGCACTTCATATCCGTTAAAGCTTGATAAAGCGCAAGTTGTCTTGCTCAGCAAGGGCAAATAAGGCGAAACACGCAGGAGGCCCCCGCCTCCGGAGTGTTGTGACTTATGACCCCGAGGGGCTAGGCGCTGGCGCCTTAGGTCCCCACGTCCTGTGGCAGCGGCGGCACTAGGACGTCCTGTGCGTCGGCAGGCTCAGGCTGCGACGTCCTTGAAAAAACTACGCTTTTCCTTCGTGCGATGCTAATGCTGTCGAAGCTCTCCTTGTCCTGTCGCTTCGCCTGCATTAGCACATCCTGTGCGTCGGAGCTATACACAGAAAAGCTTCTTTTGAAGAAAAATTTTAATAGCAGTTATGTTTTCTTTACTTTTAAAAAATTTATGCTCTCTTTCCTTTGAACAAAGACATTTACACTGACATACGATGATAAGAAATGAGCCCAAAAAATGCGGTCATGACCTGATTATAAAGAATGGCTGTATACAAGGGCAAATATGGACGCTCCCAGGGAGGCTTCAGCAATGAAAAGACATTTTAAGATTGATTTTTTTGAAGACGAAAAGTTGGAATTGCATTACCCGGAGGATTTCAGTTTTAAACAAAAACATCAATATGCGGCTTTCGGTTCAGCTTTGGAAAAAACTGTGTTTATAAAGCATCCGGAGGGCAGAAATGTGGTCGGTATCAGTACCGGACTGCGCGATGCCCTTGGACTTCCGGATTTTGTTTCGTCCATCAGCCTTTTTGAAAATGGGGAAACATTATATTTGGGACCGCTTGTCGGTATTTTTACATCTGGCTTTACCCCGAAACAACTCGCTCCGGTCGGATCAAGGTCGGACTTGTTTGCAGGGCAAATGTCGATGCACAGCGAATTGGGGTCCGTTTCTTTTTTATTCGGAAAAGAACATATTGATTGGGACAACGGATTGATACAAGGTTTTTTCCATACTAAAGAAGGTTGGGAAAAAAGACCTGTTCCTTTTCCAAACATCGTCATAGATCGGCTTCCGAAAGGTTCAAGTGAAAACAGGGATGCAAATGCCCAATTAAAACAAAAACTGGAGAATGACTATTTGATCCCCTGGTATCATCCGGGATTTTTCAGCCAGCTTGAACTTTATGAAAAACTGTACAATGATGCACGGGCAGAGCCATATTTGCCAGAAACGCATCCTTTTATCTCTTTTTCGTCCGTGGAGCGCATGCTGGATGATTATGGCCATGTTTTCTTAAAAGACGATGACGGCAAATCAGCCTGCCAGCTTCTTTATCACCGCAAGGAACGATTATATTACTGCCGCTTATTTGATCAAACAAAAAAACTTCTAAAGTTCAAAACCATTGAAGGTTTTTCAAGAAAAATATTTGCAAGAAGGCAATTGGAAAAATTTCTCATACAACAGGGCATCCGTCTCATCCGAAAAGAAAACAAAGCAGTTGATTTTCATGTTGTTGTCCATAACAATAACAAATGGGGAACGGATACCATCAAAGCAAAATACGCCTACGAAAAAAGCGGAACAAACGAAATCTCCTTTGAAGACGTATTTCAAGACGAAGCCGAACGGATGAATCAGCGGAAAAAGCTTGAAAAGGCTGCCATTGATATTGCATGTGCGATCGAAGACAATTTGGGAGGAATTCTCACAGGAATGGAATTGGATTTAGGCATGGACCGTGATGGCCATATATGGCTGCTTAAAGTGGAGGCAATACCCAATCAATCCATTTTTTTCCCTCCCGGATTGGGACGTACAGATTATTTGACAAAAAGGCTGGCGGGCGCCTTTTTGGTTCGGCTGAACAAAAAGCAGGAAAAAGAACTGGAGTTATCGAAAAATTAGATGGGGTGACACCAATGCTGCAACATTTTCAATACAGTCCGTTGTATCGCGATGAAAGAATTCCCGGCTGGAATATTTCCTTTTATTTTAGCGGAAAAAGGTATGAGGGCATTTACAGGCCAGACGGGAAGATTGATTGGCTTGCCGGAGCGCCTGAAGCAAGGATCCGGGAAAATCTTGAGAAGCATATCCATGATTTAATGCTGTTTCATGTTTATGATCAACGTTAGTCGGAAAACTGCCATTGTTTTCTATGAATGATCCATTACGGAGGCTGCCTAAACTGTAAACAAAGGAGGGTCATGTAATGGATCAAAAAAAAGACCAATTTTTGCCGGACACAGAACATGAAGGAAAAGACCAATCTTTTCTCGATATTGACCGAATGGTGAACGAAGGGCTAGCCGGCGGGACGGTAATCATGAGAAAAGATGGTGCAAACATCGAACAGACTATAGACCTTTTTCCTGAAGAACCGCTGAAAAAACAATAAACATGCGATAAAGGGCCGGGTGTCCGTGCCCTTTTTTGCTCTTTCGCAAATTTAGACCGTCTGGCTTCTTCTGCTCTGACTTTAAAAAAAAGCGCAAGCGCCTTGCTCAGTACGGGCCATAAGGCAAAACACGCAGGAGGCCTACTGTTTGATTTATGACCTCGGGGGGCGGCCTAGGTCCGCCGCGTCCTGTAGGCGGCCTGGCGGCAATAGGACGTCCTGTCCGTCGGCAGGCTCAGGCTGCGACGTCCTTGAAAAAGCTGCGCTTTTCCTTCGTGCGATGCTAATGCTGTCGAAGCTCTCCTTGTCCTGTCGCTTCGCCTGCACTAGCACGTCCTGTGCGTCGGCAGGCTCAGGCTGCGACGTCCTGTCGCTTCGCCTGCACTAGCACGTCCTGTGCGTCGGAGTTGGACACTGAAGGTTATGCTTTCTTTACTTCCCAAGAAAGAACGCGTCAGCTTTATTTCTTATTTATGATGAACCGTCAATTCTTGTTCGTTTCCGCAGCGGGGGCAGACCAGTAAATGTACGCATTCCGGCTTCCCCGCACTGTTTGGAACGCCATCCGCCAATTTGTTCCAATCGATTTCCATATAAGGAGAATAATCGTCGTAGTAATCGTAAATTTTTCCTCCATCCTCCATTTTTCCCTGACACACGGAACATTGGTAATATTCATCGCTTATTCCATTGCATAGCGGGCAAAATGACATATTGCAGCCACCTTTTTTGATTAATTTTTGTGTCTGCCGTGAAATCATGCATAAGCGGTGCAGGGAAAAATTCCCTTTTGTCCATATGCATATTTTTTCCCTAAGAAAACAAAATAGAAATACATTGGGTTAGGCCCAGTAGCTAACATGCATGTTTGTCGGTGCAACTCCGACTAACCCAACCAATTTATATCATACAACAAGGAGATGACAACATGGCTAACAACAACTCCAATCAAATCCTGGTACAAGGAGCCGAGCAGGCGATTGATCAAATGAAGTATGAAATTGCACAAGAGTTTGGCGTAAATCTTGGCGCGGATACGACCTCCCGTGCAAACGGATCTGTCGGTGGTGAAATCACCAAGCGCTTGGTAGCAATTGCCCAGCAGCAGCTTGGAGGATTCTCCGGCCAATAACATGATAACATGAATGGAAAAAAGCCCCCGGGAAATACCGGGGGCTTCATCCGTTTGTATTTACTTTGGAAGGTTAACCATTTTGCTTGGGTCGATCCATTCATCATACTGTTCTTCAGTTAAATAACCTGTTTTAATGGCCGCTTCTTTCAATGTTGTTCCTTCTTTATAAGCCAATTTCGCGATTTCTGCAGCTTTTTCGTAGCCGATGTGCGGATTGAGGGCTGTAACAAGCATTAAGGAACGATTTACATTTTCTTCAATAACTTCCATATTGGGTTCCAAGCCGCGGACACATTTTTCATCAAACGAAACCATTGCATCTGCAAGCAGATGGACCGATTGCAGGAAGTTATAAATAACCACCGGCTTAAAAACGTTCAATTCAAAGTTCCCCTGGCTTGCGGCAAATCCGATGGCTGCGTCATTCCCGAACACCTGGACAGCCACCATCGTAAGTGCTTCACTCTGTGTCGGGTTTACCTTGCCAGGCATGATGGAGCTTCCCGGTTCGTTGGCCGGAATCGTAATCTCGCCGATGCCGCTTCTTGGGCCGCTTGCCAGCCAGCGGACGTCATTGGCAATTTTCATCAAATCGGCTGCCAGGCCTTTTAGCGCACCGTGGACAAAAACAATTTCATCATGGCTTGTCAGTGCATGGAATTTGTTGTCGGAAGAGACGAATTCATAACCTGTTTGTTTGCTGATCTGCTTTGCGACTTTGTCGCCGAATTCAGGTTCCGCATTTATCCCTGTTCCGACGGCAGTGCCTCCAATGGCCAGGTTGAGAAGATGTTCAGCACTTTCCCGGATCATTTTTTCACTTTTTTCCAGCATGGCGCGCCAGCCGCTAATTTCCTGTCCGAGTGTCAGCGGTGTAGCGTCCTGCAAATGGGTACGCCCGATTTTGATGATGTTCATGTATGCTTTTTCTTTTTCAAGAACTGCTTGTTTCAATTGTTCCAGCGCAGGAACCAAATCATTGTAGATGGCATGATAGGCTGCAATATGCATGGCCGTTGGAAATGTGTCGTTGGAGCTTTGTGACATGTTGATATCATCGTTTGGATGAATCTTTTCATCCACACGTTCACCCAACAGCTCGTTTGCACGGCGTGCAAGCACTTCGTTGACGTTCATGTTGGATTGTGTACCGCTTCCCGTTTGCCAAACAACAAGCGGAAAATGCTCGTCAAACTTACCTTCCAATACCTCATCGCAAGCTTTGAGGATCGCATCTTTTTTCGCGTCGGACAACTTGCCCAGCTCATTGTTTGTAATGGCTGCTGCTTTTTTCAATTGGACAAATGCTTTAATGACTTCCAGCGGCATTTTTTCATGTCCAATTTTAAAGTTCTCCTTGCTTCTCTGTGTCTGTGCTCCCCAATACTTGTCTGCAGGAACTTTCATTTCACCAATTGTATCCCGCTCAATCCGGAATTCCATTTCGTACATGCCTCCTCGTGTTCTTTAAACACATGTATTCTCTCATAAAACGCCAAAAATTTCATCTTCCGTGACTGAAGAAAAAACGGATTTGAAATAACTATTGTTCTTTCATCCTTTGATACGTCTCCCTCAGTTTTTCTTCCAATTTTTCAAGATTGCCTTTTCCTTTTTGCAGTTTTTCCTTCCATTTTCTGGCTTGATCCATCATTTTTTCGTCAAATTGATCAAGCTTTTCTTTTATGGATTGGTCCTCTTTCTTTTTCTCTTCTTCCAGCCGCTGATTGACAGAAAGTGTATCAAAATCTTCTTTTTCTATATGAGGAAGAGCATTTTCCATCATGGACCGGAAAATGGGAACGACGGTGTCGCTGCTCGATCCCATTAAATAATGGTTTCTGTCGGTTATATCATATCCGAGCCAAACAGCTCCGACAAGATTTGGTGTATATCCGACAAACCACTGGTCTTTTGTGCCGTCTGAAATTTCCGGATAAGGGAGCTGGGTTGACCCGGTTTTTCCCGCAATGGAGTAACCTTGTAATTTGGCATTTCTTCCTGTTCCGGTTTCTACAACATTCAGTAAAATCGAAGTCATTTGTTTGGCCGTTTTGCTGCTAGTAACACGGGTTGATTTTGGTTTAAATTCAGCCTCAACATTGCCGGTGGGACCGACTATTTTTGTAATAATGTGGCTTTCCATCCTTTTTCCGCCATTGGCGAATGCTGAATAAGCCTCGGCCATTTGCCGCGGTGAATAGCCCGTAGTGGTTCCTCCCAGCGCAAGGCTTAAGTTTTTATCCTCTTTTTTGATGGGCAAACCGAATTTTTTGGCTGCTTCCACTCCTTTTTCCAAGCCGATTTCATTTAAAAGCCAAACGGCCGGGACGTTTAATGACTCCTCTACGGCTCTATACAGCGGGACTTCTCCAGCATATTGGCCGTTAAAATTTTTCGGCGTGTATTGATCAAAAGACATGCCTTCTTCATCCTTTAAGGTCGAGTGGGCCGTATACCCTTCCTCAAGCGCCGGCGTATAAACGGCCAGCGGTTTCATGATGGATCCTGGCTGTGCCTTCAATTGGGTGGCCCGGTTATAGGCCCTGAACGTATGCTCGCCGCGGCCCCCGACAAGCGCCCTGATGCCGCCCGTTTTCGGGTCAAGAAGGATGGATCCGCTTTGGGCAAGGGTCCCGTCGGCACTGGATGGGAAGAGGGCGTCATTCGCGTATACTCTCTCCAGGCCGGCTTGTAGATTTTGGTCCATTTGAGTATAGATTTTGTACCCCCTCGTCAAAATCTCGTCTTGGGTCAGTCCATACTTGTTGATCGCTTCATTGAGAACCGCATCTACATAATAAGGATATTTTCCTTTCAGCGGGTCTCCTCCCTTGTCATCCAATACAATTTTTTCATGAAGGGCTTCTTTATAATCTGATTCAGAAATCATTCCAAATTCGAGCATTTCCTTTAATACCAGATTTCTTCGTTCAACCGCCCCTTCAAAGTTTTTATAGGGATCGAGTGCGGTCGGCCTGTTTACAACGCCTGCGAGCATGGCCGCTTCACTTAATGTGACGTCTTCCACATCTTTTCCAAAGTATTTTTTTGATGCGTTTTGCACACCCCACGCACCCCTGCCAAAGTACACTTGATTTAAATACATTTCCAGTATTTCATCTTTTGTAAATTTCTTTTCGATCTCAATTGCCAGAAACACTTCTTCCAGCTTTCTTTTGTATGTTCTTTCCGGTGACAGGAGCGCGTTTTTCGTCAACTGCTGCGTTAACGTACTTCCTCCCGCCCGAATTCGGCCTGACATTAAATTTTGAAAAAAGGCCCGAAAAATCCCCCGGACATCAAACCCCCTATGGCTGTAAAAACGATGGTCCTCAATTGCGACAATGGCGTTTTTTAAATGATCGGGCACTTCGCCGATCGGCACGCCTTCCATCCGGTTGGCGGATATTTTGCTGGCTTCATCCCCATCTTTGTCATAAATGACGGTAGCTTGGGCCAAGCCTTGTTTTAACGATTCTACATTTGCCTTGCTGGCCAAATATGCAAAATAGGATAATCCTATTAATATGAATAATGATACGACCAATAATAAGATTTGGTTTAAGTGGGCTTTTTTCCATAACCTTTTGACTGCAGCCCATAGTTTGTGTAAAAATTCCATTTCTTTATCCCTTCTTTCGTCCACACCCATGCTACAGTAACCCATCTTCTAATATAAAGTTTTTCCATTTGAAAAGCTATTTCTTTTTTATGGCTGATTATCAAGTTTCAAAAAATATTAGCAGGGTAAAGAGATTGTAACTGGCTGCATATTTATTCCAGCACCCCTGCTTCCCCATAAAAAAAACAACCGGATCCGGATCACCAGTTGTCTGCTGTTTTTTTATCTTGATGTAATTGCGCGTTTTGCTTTTTTAACCTTAAGATTTCATCGTCCATTAACTTCATATACATATAAACAATTTGCTTCGTCTTATCATGAGCCCCGATGACATCCAAATGCTTCATACATTTTCGAATGACTGGATGCTGTATTCTGCTGAGTTGATTTTCATTTTTCATTTCATTACACCCCGCATGACAAGATTCTGCCTTGTCCGATTATATATTGCACCTTGTCTGTCCTTTCGGCATCAACATATATTACAGCTCTGGAGTCTGAAAATTGGGTAAAAAAGCTTTTATTACAGTTATTATAAATGCCATGGGAAAATAAATATATAGGCATATATCCCTGCTTTGTAAAATGGTACAATGGACGTGAAGTTTTGTTCTTTATTAAGAAAAATTTGCAAAAATTTGTATGAAAAACGAATATTTTGCTAAATGACAGAATAATAGTAGTAAATAAATTCTTCCTGAATCCGTGATATAGGTTGTTAAAACCCTGTAAATAAGATGTTATCCTGGTGTTTTTTCCAATTTCCTCCACTTGATGAATTAGAAAAAACAAAAAAACACAAAACACAGGATACTTCATTGATTTTCCGATTTTTAAACGCTTTTGAGGGCATAGTGAAATAAGCCTTGTGATTTCCAATTTTTTTCAAAGGCTGGGTTAAGGGTCTGGATTTGATTTAACAGTATAGCCGGCTTAGTAAAAAGCGTAATAAAGCCTTTCGAATACCGGCATCCAGCGATGATG
>NZ_JBFEGN010000149.1:0-4499 GCF_047228825.1 Siminovitchia jepli | reverse complement strand
TTGAGCAGTGGATCTCTGGCCTTCCCAACTATATCAAGGCTTATTTGCCAATTTCACTCTGCGAAAGTTGAGTTATTTACCTGAATTAATCTGCGTACAGCTTCTAAGTTTTCATAACCCGTAAGGTGTCCATAAAATGTTGGTGTTTCTACAAGTGATCCTATTTTGCTTAAAATGGATATTCGATTTTGTGTAAGATTTTGGCTGAAAATTTTTATATCTCCGCTAGTAGGGCGGATAAGTCCAAGCAACATCCGAATCGTTGTCGTTTTTCCTGCACCATTAGGACCGAGAAAACCATAAATTTCCCCTTGTTGAACCTTCATATTCAACTTATCAACTACCGTTTGATTTTTATATTTCTTTGTTAAATTATTCGTCTCAATGACATATGAACTCATTTTATCCTCCCCTAAGTTAATAAATTTTCATATTTTACAAAATGACTTTGATAATAATTCGCAAAAAATATGTGCCCATTGCGACATTATTTATCCTCACCTCAAGATTCCCTTCCTTACAAAAACAGTTATTATTATTGTAAATAATTTATTGCAAAATGTAAAGTATTATTTGCATTTCGCGATATAAAATTGCCCTGTTTTTGAACACAAACTAAAAAAAGGTCCCTAACCAGTATGATTAGTAACCTTTCATTCAAGTTTAATACAATTTGTTATATTACAGTTGCTTTCCTAAAGGAGTGATATATTTTAAATCATAAATTATTCGGGAATTGTATGTCTATATGAGAACTAGCATAAAATTTTAAAGTTTTACTATTACGTGCATCCGTAAACATTGCCTAAAAATACCCTGAGTAATTAAAGTTAGATTCAGCAATTCCATACTTTCTTGCGACATCGGCTAATAAAATATTATCCATATCAAACATCGCCCCATATGCTGATTTACAGTTATTAAAATTTGTTTAATTTGAAGTTTGTTATTTGACCTTCAACGGAATAAGTAAAGACCTTTAAACCCAATATATTGTGGCTACTTTAACCTAAATTCAAATACTGGATAACGTTCCATAGGTTCAAATCCGAGTTTTAAAGCAAGCTTTTGTGAAGGAATATTGCTTTCTGTAGTTTCCCACAGGGGAAACATATTTTTTTCTAAAAAATAAGAAATTATCTTTATCGCAGCGAGAGTAGCATATCCCTTCTTTCTTTTCTCTTCTTTAAATGTATCGATGTCGATAAAATATTCCTTACCAAAAGTAAAACCGTTATTTTTGGCGATTGATAGAATCGTATTCCCCCTTTTAATAACTACCCCAACGGTCTTTTTAGATAATGTTGAGTTCTTTACATATGAAGTTTCCTCCAATGATTCTGGAATTATGTCAAAATTTCTAAATTCAACTTTCACTTCATTTCTTTTGCTCCTTTTAGCAACTTGTAAAAACTTTTCAACGTTTAGCGTATACACGGATTCGTAATGCTTATCAACCTTTAAAAAATCAATTTCCTTCAAGAAATACTCTTCTAACTGTTTAGAATCATTCGTATATATTTCAAACCAATTTCTGCTCCTCTTCTTGCAATCTGGCATTACAATTTCTCGAAAAAATCGTTTTAACTCAGATTTTTCTTGATTAGTTGCTATGTTACCTTCTAAATACATCCACCTTCCAATGGCCCAAACAATAGCAACTTTGGGACTGTTTTCATGATCTACAAAAACTCTCCCTGGATAACTACCATGAATGACTGCAAATGCTGGAATGAATTGCTTTTTTTGTTTAAAAAGCCCTTCTACGCTAGAAAAGGAACTATATTGTAATTCAATCATTTTATAATTCTCCCTTATTTATTTATTTCCAATATAAGCTTCTTTTGCAGTTCATTAGCGGCTAAAAGTGCTTCTTTATCATTATATACATCACCAGGTTTGTTTCCTCTTCCAATTATATAACCCTCAAAAGAAATACCAACAAAATCAAAAATATAATGAAACTGCTGTATCAACGGTAGACCTTTTATGTTTGGATAATCTCCTCCTACCGCAATTACATAGGCTTTCTTATTTGCCATGGAATGTTTAAAGTCAGGATATTTTTTATCCCTTAATGTCTGAGACCAGCGATCAATAAAGTTTTTCATGATGCCGGACATGCTATACCAATAAATCGGTGTTGCAAATACAAGAATGTCATGGGGCATCATACGTTCTATAATAAAATTGTGTTCATCATGAATCGTATGAAACCCCCCTTCTTCATGTCTTAAATCTTCAATGGATTGAATTTTAAAGTCCTTTAAATAGATTTTTTCTGCAGTAATCCCTTGAACCGCTTTCTCAGTAAGTATTTCAGTATTACCATTTTGTCGAGTTCCTCCGTAAATAATGGCAATAGACATACTTCATTCACTCCTTTATCAAAACAACAAAACTTTAGATTTACAATGAAAATTACTTACCCGATAACGTAGGTAACTTTAATTCTTTCCTCATACTTAATTGCTGAACTGCTGTTTGAAATCCAATCTGTTTTAACACCTTATAAGTTAGTTCACTTTCTCGGACCGGTAAGTTGGGAACTATTCGATTAAGAACGTTTTTAAAATCTCCAAAAATATGACCGAGCATAAAATAAATTACTTCCTCTGCATTTTTTAAATTTGGTCTTGCTTCACATTGGAACAAAATAGTACTTATATGATTCCCTTTGGAATTGAAGATCCTTTGATAATAAGCATATCCAAGCATCTCTCCATCTTCGCCTTCAACGATGATTCCTTCGCCCTGTTTAGCACTCTGCCATTGCGTTTGCCAAGGGTTCATTGCTTTATAAAAAAATTGTTTGCCTATTTGCTGTAGCAACACTTGTTTAACAGTAACTTTTCTTTTTAAATGAGGGATTGGATTTTGACATAAAGCTTTATTAAGATTTAAATACTCTAATATCCCCACTTCTTTATATCCCATATCCTTATATTAGGAAATTGCTTTCTCGTTATCTTTTAACACCTCAAGTGTTGCAATATCTGCACCGTTTTGTTTTAAAATAGAGATACTTACATCCACTAATTTTTTCCTATACCTTTAGATCGGTATGCCTTGGCAACACCAGTTCCTCCATTCCAAACAACTTTTTTACCGTTTATTTCTCTTATTCCATTTAAAACAATTCCTATCGGTTGTTTGTCGTCAAAGGCAATGATAGATAGACTAACGGATAAATCCTCCTTTACCATCCTTTCCAAAAACCTATCAGCGGTCATCTTGACATCAATTGAATACCCTTCAAATCCTGCATTCCAAGCATTAACAGCATCTGTTATTGTACAATCTTTCAACTTTATAACTTTAACCAATTTTTAAATCTCCCAAAGATCAAAATTTAATACATAAATATACTCATACTTCCACAAATTCTTGTAATTATATTCCTTTAATCCTTAATCTGTTAAATACGATTTAATACTCGAATAGTAGTTAGCCAATAAACAATATATTGTCCTACACCTACTACACCTATACCAATTAATGGAATAAGAACATGACCAGAAAAAAGAAAACAAGCTCCCGCTATAATTGGCAGTGCAAAACTATAGTAAATATAAACATTCCGGCAAGCTTTATAGGTAACCCACTGTTGACCCTCATCCATCTCGCGGAATTCAGGTGGAATTAATCCAAACGGTTTAATTTGATTATCGGGATTCTTACGGTTGTAAAGCTTTATAAAAGTTAACCACAAAAATGTACAAAGTACTAATATCCCAAAAGATAATCTAGCTAAGACAACCAGTGTATTCGTTAGTGAAAGTGTCAAAAATGTAATGAGCAGTATAAATAAACCCATCGGTATTAATGGTGTACGTAAGATATGTTTCAACATGTTTAATCATTCCTTTCCTTTAAATAAAAAACTTCTTCAACAGAAACATTAAAAGCATTTGCAATTTTTAATGCCATCGTTACAGATGGGGAATAATCCCCTTTTTCAATTAATCCTATTGTTTGCCTTGTAACGCCAATTGCATCAGCTAAGTCTTGTTGTGTCCATCTAAACCGTGCACGTAACTCTCGAACCCTATTCTCAAGCATTAAGTTCCCTTCCTTCTAAAATGGATCATTATCATTGTAATATAAGCATTACAAAATGTAAATGATTATTTGCATTCCCCGATAAACATTTTCAAAAGTCAGGAAATTTTTGCAAAACTTAGCCTTAGAAAACTTAACATATTAAGGATTCGGGGCTTCTTTGTTTTTCTTGGAATTGCAAGATAAAGCATGAAAATGAACGTATTTGGGGCTAATTTTGGAGCTAAATTGGGGCTGATTAATATTAATCAAATCAGTCTTGGTGTATGTAAGGGAATGGGTATATTTCAAAAAAACATAAAATAGAAAAGAATATTATGAGCACACATCTTTTTTGTATAATTCCTGAATCCGTGATAAAGGTTGTTAAAACCCTGTAAATAAGATGTTATCCTGGTGTTTTTTCCAATTTCCTCCACTTGATGAATTAGAAAAAA
>NZ_JBFEGN010000148.1:0-4729 GCF_047228825.1 Siminovitchia jepli | reverse complement strand
CCTTAACGGACCAGTCAGGAAACATTGTTGCCAGCTACTCGTACGACAACTGGGGAAATCCGTTGGAGACAAAGCGGACGGGAATTGCACTGGAAAATCCATTCCGCTATGCAGGCTATCAATATGACGAAGAAACGGGCCTATATTACTTGATGGCACGGTACTACCATCCGACTCATGGCGTCTTCCTGTCAATGGACCCGGATCCCGGCGATGACGACGATATCCTTACGCAAAACGGGTATACGTATGCCAATAACAATCCGGTGATGATGGTGGACCCGGATGGACATTGGGCTTGGGCTGCAATTGGAGGTGTGATTGGAGGAGTTTCTTCTTATAAAGCCGCGAAAGCAAAAGGCGCCAGAGGATGGAAGTTAGTTGGAGCAACGGCTGGAGGAGCAGCACTTGGAGCATTAGGTGGAGGAGCTTTTCGTGCGGGAAAAACTCTTTACCAATCAGGGAAATTATCTAAAACCTATTGGAATGCAAGAAAAGTTGCCAAAGTTAACAATGGAACGATAAAGAGGGCGAAAAATAAAAAGGGTTGGGTAGTAACTACTAAAAATCATACTATAAGATTTATGGGAAGAAATTCGGGACAGAGAAAAAAGCCATATTACCGAATTAGTCATAAAAAAAAGGGTGCCATGGATGCGAGGGGGCGGTATTCAAGCGATAGAGCAAAGACCCATATTAAATTAACATGGCGCTCACATCGAAACATTAATAAGTTGTTAAGGGGGAAATGAACCAAATTGTTTAATAGCATTGAACAATGGGTGGACTATATCGATGGAGTATGTGAGGTATTGTGTTTAGACTTTAACATATTTAAAAAAGAATTGGTTTTAAAAATTAAAATTACCGATCAAGGGAACGTCTTTGAGCATCAAGTGGTTTTTAAAAACATCGCCAGCCTTTATTTTAATGGCGGAGAGGGGATTTCTAGATTTGAAAAAATAGCCCCAGAAGAAATCAATTGGCAAATTTTTGAGTTTAGTTACCACCCAGATGGAATTGGTCATTTTGGAAATAATTTACTTAAGGAATATAATACAAATGCAAATTTCATTATTTGCATAAATAGTTTGTTGATTGCAGTAGAGGCATATAATGTTTCCTTTGATCTAGAAGAATTTATACTGAGAGGTAGAGGTGAAGGTTCTTAGCGTGCAATCCATCATCGGGAGGGAGAGTTGTTACTTTTTCTCGAGACCCGTATGTACCGTTAAATATTCGGCAATAAATTAGAATAATGATAAAAAGCCTCGGAAAATTGATATGAAAAATTTCTAGCCCTTGGAATTACCAATAGTCCCAAGGGCTCTATTCATTCTAGACTTTTGAACTGCTAAATAAGATTAATGACATCAAAAACATTTTCAATTTTTTTGTAGAGTTGTACGAACAATGTTAGTTTATTTTTTCAACTACTCAGTGAAATAAAGAGACGTTCCTTCAACGAATATCAATTCGACGGATTCGGCAACCGGATTTACCAAAAGATCGGCAGCCAAGCGGCCGTTACGTCGAGCTACAACATGCTCAATCAGCTGACTTCCTACGGGAACGAAGCCATCAGGTACGATCAAAACGGCAACCGGATTGAAGATGGAAAGTTCACCTATCAATGGAATGCGGCCGATCAGCTCGTATCCGTCAAGAAAAAAGGAGAAAGCGCTCCTTTTGCAGAATACAAGTATGACGATGACGGCAGAAGAATCCAAAAGATAGTAAACGGCACCATCACCAATTACATCTATGACGCCGACAGCCTGAACGTCCTGTATGAAACGAATGCCAATGACCAGGTACAGCGTTCTTATGTCTACAGCGCCGACGGCCAATTGCTGGCCATGAACAAACACAGTGGAAATACAGCCACGGCCACTTATTATTACCATTACAACCCGCGTGGCGATGTCATCGCCTTGACGGACCAATCAGGAAACGTCGTCGCCAGCTATTCCTACGACAGCTGGGGCAATCCGTCGGAGACAAAGCGGACCGGAATTGCACTGGAAAATCCATTCCGCTATGCAGGCTATCAATATGATGAGGAAACGGGCCTTTACTACTTGATGGCACGGTACTACCATCCGACTCATGGCGTCTTCCTGTCAATGGACCCGGATCCCGGCGATGATGATGACATCCTGACGCAGAACGGGTATACGTACGCGAATAACAACCCGGTCATGATGGTCGATCCGGATGGGAAATGGTTCTGGTTTGCGGTGAATGCCGGCTTTGCAGCTTATGACGGATATAAGGCTTACAGAGCAGGAAAGAGCAAAAAACAAATCGCTTGGGCAGTAGCATCCGGATTTGGCCCGGGCAGATACTTTAAGGGTGCGAAAAGGGCTGTTGTTTATGCTAGGAACATATATACAGCAACTAGAGTAAAAGGAGGACTAAAATTAGGTAGAAAAATTACTACTAAGCAAGCTATTAATAGACTAAAAAAGGGGAAAGATGTTTTCTCTACCTCTAAAAAACAGGCAAAAAAGCTTCAAAAGAAAACCTATGCTAACAAAAAAGCTATTCATGATAAACCACATAGAGAAGGGTATAGACCACATTATCACAATCGAAAAAGGAAGGGTGGACATTCGTTCTATTAAAGAAAGGAGTTAAATAATGTGTTATTTTATTAATATTGGATTAGATAAGGAAATACCAAATAAATTAAAAAGAGATTTTGAAATAAAGAACATTTTTATTGAAAGAGTATTTGATGACAAACCTGCTCATATTTTTAGTAGTAAATATAGATATACTTATACAATTACTACAGGAATGTGTTCTTGTGACTTTTTTTTAAAAACGAGTAATGAAAAAAAGTTTACAGAATCTATATCCCTTTTAAAATCTTTTTTTCAAATTTTAGTAGATAAAGGATATAGCATTGCCTATTATTTTCATATGTATTCAGGGAGTTATGGCGAGGAAGATTTGCCAATCTTATCAAGAACTAAAATGAAAGCGCATGATTTTGTTTCCAATCTACAAAATTTTGAAGAAGACCATGTTTATCTGACAAATAGGTATATGTAATATACTTGAACCTTGAGTAGGTGTTTAAAATACTTTTTCAATCCGATGTGAGAGCTCACAATGCTTCCAAGAAAAATGTGAAGCGCTGATGTGTCCAAAGCCAAAAATTGGCGCATTTCCTTTAAACTTTCTGTCTCCTATTTGCAATATGCAAAAGATTTAATGAAAAATCGGTGACAATGCTTCTCTATTGCCACCGATTTTTTCTTTGAATGTATATAAATGGAACTAAAACCAGCTGACCAGGTTCAATTGGGCAATGTGACAACCTACTCCTCCGCCAACGGTGCCGGCACCACCTATGTGTATGACCCGGCCGGACAGGTCATCTCCATGTCCACAAACAAAGTGGACACGTCAACCGGGACGATGACGATCGTTATTGATGAAAAATACACGTATGATGCCAACGGCAACCGCACGGAGATTCTTTACAATGACGGAAAGAAAGAAACATAAACGTACGACCATATGGACCAGCTTGTCCGCGAAATAAAGAAAGACGGTTCCGTCTACGAATATCAATACGACGGATTCGGCAACCGGGTCTATCAGAAAATCGGCAGCACGTCGGCCTATAACATGGTCAACCAGCTGACCGCCTACGGAAACGAAGCCATCAGGTACGATCAAAACGGCAACCGGATTGAAGACGGGAAGTTCACCTACCAATGGAATGCGGCCGATCAGCTCGTATCCGTCAAGAAAAAAGGAGAAAGCCTCCTTTTGCAGAATACAAATATGATGATGACGGCCGAAGAATCCAAAAGAAAGTAAACGGTACCATCACCAACTACATCTATGACGGCGACAGCCTGAACATCCTGTATGAAACAAACGCCAATGACCAGGTGCAGCGTTCTTACGTTTACAGCGCCGACGGGCAATTGCTGGCGTTGAACAAGCATAGCGGAAATACAGTCACGTCGACCTATTTCTACCATTACAACCCGCGTGGCGATGTCATTGCCTTGACGGACCAGTCAGGAAACGTTGTAGCCAGCTACTCTTATGACAGCTGGGGCAATCCGTTGGAGACAAAGCGGACCGGGATTGCACTGGAAAATCCATTCCGCTATGCAGGCTATCAATATGACGAAGAAACCGGTCTTTACTACTTGATGGCAAGATATTATCATCCAACGCATGGCGTCTTCCTGTCAATGGACCCGGATCCCGGCGATGACGACGATATCCTTACGCAAAACGGGTATACGTATGCCAATAACAATCCGGTGATGATGGTCGATCCGGATGGCAAATGGTTCTGGTTTGCGGTGAATGCCGGTTTTGCAGCTTATGATGGATACAAGGCGTTTAAAAAGCATGGTTGGAAGGCCGCTGCTGTTGCTGCAGGAGCATCTCTAGTTGGAGGACGAACAGTTAAATTTGGAAAATATGCATATAGAACTTATAAAGCTTATAGAGCTAAAAAGTATATTGGTAAGGCTACAGCCTATAAAAATGTGACAGCAAAAAGAGCCAGAATTAGAAACATAGAAACAGACATAAGTGTTCGCTCGTTTAAAAGGAATCTTAAAAAATCCGGTTATACGAAATCTAAAACTAAAACTAAAGGTATTTATATCTTTACCTTAATCCGTGACAAAATTTAGCTAAAATGCATCCAAAAGCTGGTGAAATCAGGTATAATACCCAAAAAAGATAA
>NZ_JBFEGN010000147.1:0-4937 GCF_047228825.1 Siminovitchia jepli | reverse complement strand
CACGCCTTCAACAGACAAGTGAAACCGTCATTGCCCTCCAGTTCTTGGTCATGAACCTTGAAAAGATCCTTCGGGATACTTTTTTTCCTTTTTTTTATTTTTTCATTCGACGGCTATTTTTATTTCAGAACTGCGAGTGGCAAACTATTGATCAAAATAAAGGTTGTTCAGTAAGCCCTATGTAAGCGCTAAAAAAGGAGGAATTGCTTTGTTGGCATTATGGGGATTTTTAACAATAGCCATTTTTTTGTACTTGATTCTTTCGAAGAGAGTTTCAGTCATCGTTGCGTTAATCCTGGTTCCAGTTATTTTTGGGTTATTAACGACAAATCTAAAGTCTTTGGGTGAGATGATTTTGGAAGGAGTCTCAGGGGTGGCTCCAACAGGCATTATGCTGGCTTTTGCCATTTTGTTTTTCGGGCTGATGGGCAAGGCAGGCTTATTTGATCCTGTCATTTCAAGAGTCTTGAAACTTGTGAAAGGAGATCCGCTCAAAATTGTCATGGGAACG
The DNA here is from genome assembly GCF_047228825.1 of Siminovitchia jepli. Classification (NCBI taxonomy): domain Bacteria; kingdom Bacillati; phylum Bacillota; class Bacilli; order Caryophanales; family Bacillaceae; genus Siminovitchia; species Siminovitchia jepli. The sequence continues at coordinate 4,426 of NZ_JBFEGN010000147.1, read as the reverse complement.
GCATTTATCGGCATGCTTACACATCTTGATGGGTCCGGTGCCTCCACATTTTTAATTACCATTCCGGCTTTGCTCCCATTATATGAAAAACTGGGCATGAGCCGTCTTGTTTTGGCGGGGGTTGTGGCATTAAGTGCAGGCACGATGAATATCGTTCCATGGGGCGGCCCGACGGCACGGGCAGCGAGCGCATTGGGTGTGGAAACCACGGAACTATTTAATCCGGTCATACCTGCAATGCTGGTTGGACTCGTTTGGGTGTTGTTTGTGAGCTATATTTTGGGAAAAAGGGAGCAAAAAAGATTGGGGATTCAGCAATCTGAAAATATTTTTACTCAAGAATTAAGCAAAGAAGATATCGAGGCCAGAAGGCCAAAGCTGTTTTGGGTAAATTTGGGATTGACGATTGTAACGCTCATTGCGCTGGTTAAGGTATGGCTTCCACTTCCAATTGTGTTCATGGTTGCTTTTGCGATAGCGCTTATCATCAATTATCCGAACCCCAAAGATCAGCAAGAGCGGATTACTGAACAAGCAACAGGGATGGTTACTGTAGTTTCGATTATTTTTGCAGCAGGAATATTCACGGGAGTACTGACAGGTACTGGCATGATTGAAGCAATGGCCAAGGCTTTGGTAAATATGATTCCTGAAAGTACCGGTTCGTTTATGGCTCTTTTTGTGGCCATAACGAGTATGCCGTTAAGCCTTGTGTTTACACCCGACGCATACTATTTTGGAGTTCTCCCGATATTAAGTGAAACAGCCTCTGCTTATGGTATTGAGCCTGTCATTATTGGGCGTGCTGCCATTTTGGGGCAAATGACAACGGGATTTCCATTGAGTCCACTAACCGCTTCTACATTTTTATTATTAGGGCTGGCAAGAGTTGAATTGGCTGATCATCAAAAGTTTATATTTGGCTGGGCATTCGGAACAACGATCATCATGACTATCGTTGCATTTTTGACAGGTGCCATCACGATATGATTTTGTCACATTAAAAAGGAGTGTTAAGCTTGTTGCGAATTGGATCAGGTGCAGGTTTTGCCGGTGATCGGTTTGAACCGGCAAAAATTTTGATAGAAAGAGCAAACTTGGATTACCTCATATTAGAAGGATTGGCGGAAAGGACAATTGCGCTTGCTCAAAAACAAAAAAGGAAAGACCCGAATCTTGGTTACAATGAATACCTGGAGGAACGTATTCGCAGTTTACTTGCCTCTTTAATTAAAAATAAAGTTCGTCTCATCACCAATATGGGAGCCGCCAACCCGCTTTCCGCAGCGAAAAAAATGATGCAAATTGCCGGAGAGATGGGGATAAAATGCAGGGTCGCAGCAGTGATGGGCGATGATGTAACACACCTTATAAAGGAAGATTCGAGAGTACTGGAGAACGGAAAGAAGCTCCATGAGTATCAACCGATCATATCAGCAAATGCTTATCTTGGGATAGAAGCACTTCTTCCCGCATTAGCTTCGGATGCAAATATCATTGTTACAGGGCGAGTATCAGATCCATCTCTTTTCCTGGCTCCCATTGTTCATTACTACAAATGGGATACCAAAAATTATGATTTATTGGCCAGAGGAACACTTGTAGGCCATTTATTAGAATGTGCAGGACAAATTACGGGAGGGTATTTTGCAGATCCTGGCCGAAAAGATGTTGATAAGCTTGCCCATTTGGGATTTCCCTACGCAATTGTTCAACCAGACGGAACTGCAGTTATCACGAAGCCTTCGGAAACAGGCGGAACAGTAAACTTGCAAACTGTTAAAGAGCAGCTTTTATATGAAGTTCATGATCCTGAAAATTACGTTACACCTGATTGTATTGCAAATTTTTATAATGCAACGTTAAGAGAGATTGGGCAAGATCAGGTTCTTGTAAAAGGTGCAACCGGAAAAGAAAGGCCTGATACATTAAAGGTTTCTGTTGGCTATCATGCCGGTTATTTGGGGGAAGGTGAAATTTCGTATGCGGGATCGACAGCTTTGCAGCGTGGAAGGCTGGCAGAGAACATTATTAGTGAAAGACTAAAAGGTAAATACCATAAATTCAGAACAGATTTAATAGGTGTATCTTCCCTGCATCACGCCCAAATAGGCGACCATGTTCCGTACGAAGTACGGCTAAGAGCTGCGGCGTTATGTAAAACGCAAAAAGAAGCCGAAAGAGTGGGGCACGAAGTTGAAGCGCTGTATACAAATGGTCCTGCTGGTGGAGGAGGAGCTAGAAAGAGAACAGAGGAAGTCATCGGAGTCGTTTCGGTACTAATCGATCGATCATTACCGGAAATGAAAACGGCCGTTTTGGGGTGAGAGAATGAAAAAAGTAAAATTAATTGATGTTGCACATAGTCGTACAGGTGATAAAGGCAATACTTTAAACTTTTCGCTCATTCCTTACAAAGAAGAGGACTATGAATGGCTTGCGGAGCAAGTCACCCCTGAAAAAGTAAAAGAACATTTGAATCATATCATTAAAGGAAAAGTGACACGTTACGAATTACCAAAAATAAAAGCTTTTAATTTTGTATGCGAAGAAAGCCTTAAAGGAGGGGTTACAACTTCCCTTGCCCTGGATACACATGGAAAAAGCTTAAGCAGTGCCTTGCTGGAAATGACAATAGATCAAAAATAAATCAAACGTTTGATTAAGACCGGCTCCACCTGGGAGACCGGTCTTTTTTATGCCTATCATTTCAATTTCCTATTGCAATTTATTTTTGAATCGTATATAGTACATTACAACAGTAATGCACTAATCCTGGAAGGGGGATCGGTGTGATGATTAATGCGGATCATACGAAGCCGATCTATATTCAGATTTCCGAGTGGCTGGAAAATGAGATTATCGGCGGGCGCTTTAAAAATGATGAAAAGGTATTTTCCCAGTATCAGCTGGCGGATATGTTCAACATCAACCCGGCAACCGCCGCCAAGGGGCTGAATATATTGGCAGATGAACAAATTTTATATAAAAAACGCGGGCTCGGCATGTTTGTCGCCCGGGGCGCAAAAGAAAAAATCATCGCGAAACGTAAAAATGAAACGTTAAAAGGACTAATTCATGAACTTGTCCTGGAAGCGGAAAGATTGCAAGTGTCTGAGCAGGAGTTGATCGACATGATCAAAAATGTTCAGGCTGAAAGAAGGAGTGGGGAACAGTGAATGTCATCGAGTGCAGGGACTTAGTGAAAAAATACAGGAGAAATCAAGTATTGGATCATTTGTCGCTAACGATTGAAGATCATAAGCTGACGGGGTTGATTGGCAAAAACGGTGCAGGAAAAACGACGTTGTTAAAAATCATGGCAGGATTTATTCGCCCGACTTCCGGCGAGGTAAAAGTATTCTCCAAAAACCCTTTTAACAGTTTGTTTGTGTCTGCCAACAGCATTATGATCGATGATCAAACGGGCTTTCCCCATGGATTGACTTTAGCCGATATATTGGAGGAAGCGGATCGTTTCTATGAACACTGGAATCCGGAGCTCGCTCAAAGGCTGTTCGATTATTTTTCATTTAAACCAAACATGCATCACGGCCATTTATCCAAAGGGATGAAAAGCACATTCAATATGATTGTGGGGCTTGCCGCCCGCTGCCCTTTAACCATTTTCGATGAGCCGGCAACGGGGATGGATGCAGGCGTTCGAAAAGACTTTTATCGGGCATTGTTAAAAGAATATATCGCCCATCCGCGTACGATCATTATATCAAGCCACCATTTGGAGGAGATTGAGGATTTGTTGGAAGATGTCATTCTTTTAAAGGACGGGAAAGTGTATTTTCATTTGCCCGTCTCCGAGTTAAAAGAATGGGCCATTGGCATGCAGGGAAAAACGCCTGTTGTCAAAAAGTGGACGGCTGGAAAGGATTGGCTTTACCACAAAGAGATTGCACCGGGCAGGATTTATGTGGTCGTACAAAATGATTATTCCGATACAGAGGTCCATCAGGCCCGGTCGGAAGGAATTGAGTGCTCTCGCGTTTCTGTGACGGATACGTGTGTTTACTTGACCAGGAATCAAAAAGGGGGAATTGATGATGTCTTTAACCGAGCCGAATTTATTTGACATTATCAAAAAACAATATGCGTTTAAGTTGAGGGCGTTTATGGGTGTGTTTATTTCACTTGCCGCCACACAGCTCCTCGGTATGTTATTTTCAATTGGAGGAGTCAGTTCTTACGGAACATCCAGCAATAACATGTCCGTCACCGTCATGTATTTTTCCGCAGACATGACCATTATCTTTACGAACGACTGGCAGAAGGCCCGGCATTTCAATGTCGGGATGAATGCAGAAACATAGGTTTAAAAAGAAATCGGCTCTTGTTTTTATTTTTTAAATATTGTATCATTAATATAGAATGTATGTTCGGAGGTCCGGGTGAATATGGCGAAAAAAGGTCC
>NZ_JBFEGN010000146.1:0-4976 GCF_047228825.1 Siminovitchia jepli | reverse complement strand
ACCCAGATTTGTAAATTGTTCCCAAAAGAGCGCTGAATTAGTTTTCGGCAAATTTACTTTCGTAATTTGGGATAAATCATTATTTTTTGGCTTCAACTAGCATATGCATTGATCCTTTGAATTTTCATTTCCTTTTTTTATCCACTTTCTCATGTATGACAACGAACAAAACAAGCAGTTTTCCAAAAAGATAAGATACGAACACCATAAAGCATGCCATAAAAATTTCCGTAATAAGGGCGTCAGTAAATTCATTTGAAACTTGATTCATTTGAGTAACGATCCAACCGCTTAACGAATAGATGGAGGCAACGGCCACCATTTGAACAAGCAGCCAGCGGACATTCCATTTCTTTCTTGCATGAAAAAAAGTCAGTAAAGGAAGAACATATATGAGAGTGAATAAAAGTGACGCATCGCTTGTAAATACGCCATCCTCAATGGTCCATTGTGGAAGGACGGATAATAGAGAGAGAAAAGTAATGATCATTCCGACCGTACACGTAATAACGCCTATTACATTAAATTTCCGCAAATCTGCCTGTTTTCTTTCCTCATTCCCCTTTATATTTGGTAACGGAGGGGACCAAGAGGACAAAGTCCTTGCTTTAAAGGGCAGCTTCAGTGGACGCTTTTGTTCTACTTTTCTTGCTTTTTCTGATTCAAACACTTTGGACAATAGATGATCCGGCCACATTTTCAAATCTATATTGGCTGTATACACAGGAATCTGGTCAACCGGAAATTGCTCATATAACTCATAAAAGGCATCTTTTTTCGCTTCAATAAAAGAGATATATTTTTTACTTCCGTCCTCTTCCCATTCGACGATCAATTTTGGATAAATACTATACCATATATTTGAGCCTGACACATTCACCTGAGAATGTCTTGCAATATAAATAGCTGTAATCTCTTCAAATGGAACCCATGTTTCCTCCATTTCTCCTGTTTCATCATTCTTCCATACATGGTGCACCGCCCCATCCTTTATTTCTCGTACATCTGTCTGCAGTGGCTGTGCTTTCATTTGTTTAAAAGAAAAATATAATGCGACAAATGCAATGAGCCCAGCAACAAAAGGAAGTAAGCCAATCAATGGATCAGAAGTAAAGAAAAAGATCCAGAACGCGGCTATTCCACATGCTAATGTAAGTAATGAAAGAAAAAATAATATACCATAAACAAAGCCTTTGGACTGTTTGGTAATTTTTTGCACATATATGAAGTCTGGCTTCAATGATAATCCTCCTCGCAGTTTTCAGGCTATATAAAATGAACTTTTGAATGCAACGTTAAAATCTGACAAAAAGCCATTGCGTCTAGTCATTGATCTCCCATCTTTTTTGACTATAAGTATTCTATATCCGAAAAGATCGGTAATGGGATTCCGATCCTTTGACCGTTTTCAGTGAAATAACGCCTGCGCGGGCAATGGGAGCCCGGTCCTTTGACCGTTTTCGGCGAAATAACGCCTGTGCGGGCAATGGCATTGTCCTGCCGGGCCAATTCATAATGAATACCGATCGTCTAAAATGACTGCGTGTTAAACTTTTCCATTCATTGTATATAGATGGAAAAAGGTTTCCTAAATTACTTATTAAAAAAAGACCAAGGGTTAGGGAAAACTTACATATTAAGATAACCAGCCCAAAGACTTGCTCATTTTCCTTGGGTGATTGCTTCCTTTATGGCAACAGATGCATAGGAAACCATAAATTGATAACACGAAGCCTACTTGGAATATATCCATTTTCACTCGTAAAGCCCGTAACCTTATTTGGATAATCTAGTACGCCTGAATAAAATGATACCAAGACCTCCTGCCAAAGGAGTTGCGACAAGTAATACAATCATGATTTTCTGAGCCTTATCCATTGGAAATCGATTCGATAAATGAATTTTCTCTAATCCGCCGCCCTCACAGGAGATACGATCAAATAAAGTATAATTTCCATCAAACAACAAAATAGCTTCGTTTCCTTTGATATCAATGGCAGTCCGTTCTTTTTTTAACTTAATGGCTCGATCACCTATTTTACACTGTACATCTTGAACATCAAGACTTGCAGGTGTTCCCCATACTGCTAAAGTTTTACCTGCTTTCGTTTGCGAAAAAGTTTCACCTGGATGGATGACTTGGTTAGAAAATGTACCCGGGGGTTGGGCTAACTTGTAAACCGTCCATGCAGCAAAAGGCCCTATAATGATAAATGTCATACATGCTAAAGCAAATAGAGACACCATTCTCTTTGTCATTGCTTTCGCCCTTTCTGGGGAGGTATGTAATCCTTCACTAGAATAATACGTGCATTTCTGCTACTTGGTTTCATTTTTTAAGGTACATGGAATATACCTTTATCCATGTTCACCAAATAACACTTCAACGAAGCCACCAGTGCGTTAAAGTGATCCCAAGTTATACCGCTTTTTGTCCTGCCGGACAAAGCCGACTTTCATTCTGTGATTAAAACCGTGAGCTTGTTAATGTCCCTGTTGACAACGAAGGCTGTTCATCTTCCGTATAATATGCAATGATTTGAACATATTATGAAGACATATGTATAAAAAGGTGGGAGATCTATAATGCAAGACGCCTTAAAACGATTGCAAATATTGATGGGCGATACATTACAAATTCTTGACCATATGGAAGTAGATCCGGAACATCATCAAATGCTTCAGCATATAAAAAAAGGATTAAATGAGGAAAATACAAAAATTGCAGGGTTTACAAATAATACCGTTGAGGGACGCATGGATAAAGCTGTTTCCATGACTATACATTTGAATGAAATAAACAATATGGTACAACAATTAGAGGCAAACTTGATAGAGGATTATAAAAAGTCAACGGGAAATGATATAAAACAGTATGAACAAATGTCCCTTGAGGAGCAATGGGAGCAAACCGAGAGCTACCATAATAAAATTGATTACTTAAGTGCCGCAAAGATCAGGGAAAACTTGAATCGGATGAACGAAGTATTATTTAGTTTAAGAACGTAATAACGGGAAACAGAGCATAGCGAATATGAAAATGAGAAAGGGGCAGTTTAAATGGCCTACGTCATAACATCTCCTTGTATCCAAGAAAAAGCGGCAGAATGTGCAGATGTTTGCCCTGTAGATTGCATTGCCGAGGGAGAAGATCAATTTTATATTGATCCGGATATTTGTATTGATTGCGGTGCATGTGAAGCAGTATGCCCTGTTGACGCAATTTTTCACGAAGAAGAAGTGCCTGGGGGAGAGGAAAAATATATCCAGAAGGCTATACAATTTTATAAAAACGATTAGCTAAAGCAGTATCACACAAATGTGAGTCTACCCGAAATGAAAGACATGGATAAAGATAGGCATCCAAAAAGCCCGATGATTCAATGAGCTTCTGGATGCTATTTTTAGCTGCTTTTTAAACAAAATCTTCCATGTCAAAGTTTCGCACACTCAGATATTTCATCACAACCGGCGCATTAAGCTTCGCGGTTTCACTCCCGTTCTGGCTCTTTTCCATTCACTCGATGGCTTTTGATTAACTGTAAAACCCACTCTTCGTCAAAACGGAGCTTTTCTAACCGATGCCGGAAAAATGTCAGAATATATTGCTGTTCCCCCTTGGGAATCCGCTCATCCTTGCTCGCATACTCCAGCCGCTCTTCCTCGTGGCGGATTTCATACCGCAGGTAATCTTTGTATTGGTGTAAAATTAAAAACTGCAATTCCTTACTGATTAGATGAAAATTCTTTAGTTTCATATAAAAATGCAGATCATAATCCGGTGAATATGGAATCGGTTCTTCCATCAACCGATTAAAACGCATTCTGCCTTCATCTGTGAGTTTATAAATCTTTTTCTTTTTTCCCCTTCCCCGACTGGCGCTCTCCGGTTGTTCATCGGGGACCTGCTCGATCAGACCATCTGCAAGCATGCCGTGAATAAGCGGGTAAAGCGCCCCCCAGCTGATTTTTCGCGTAGGTCCAACAATTCCGTTCAAAATCTGATGCAGCAAATAGCCGTGCATCGGGTTATTCATCAATTCGCCGAGTATGAACAATTCGTTCAAGCGAAAGGCCTCCCTTATATGTTTACTGCTTTATAAATAAGTAAATGGTGCCAAACACCGTGATGCCGACCGTTTGGCCATGACACCTGATCGACGAAATAGCCGCCGACAAGCGGGCCGAGCAGGCCGGCCACGGACCAGACGGACAAGAAGACGCCCATCATTTTTGCTTGCCCGAGAACAAATCGCCGACGACCGTAAAGAACACGGGCGCGAGCGCTCCGGCACCGAATCCTTGCAAGGCCCGGAACCAAATGAGCTCTGCCATCGGCTGTGCGGCCCCGCATAGTATGGAACCGAGCACGAATAAGCCGATGCCGCCGCGAACACAGCTTTGCGCCCGAACAAATCGGCCAACTTGCCGAAAATGGGCGTCGCCACGCAGGTAGTCAACGTATAAACCGCGAACACCCAACTGAACAGGGGCTCGCCACGCAAATCCATGATTATATGCGGCGTGGCGGTGGCGACGACCATGTTAACGTTTGTTTTCGGAGCCATGCGGAATGCCTCCTTACATTGTCTGTTTTTCTCTACTTGGCTTAACGGTTACTGACCAAGTAGAGGATATTGCCGTCAGGATCGCTGAAGTGTACGACTTGGGCCGCTTTGCCTTCTACAGCATCATGGAATTCGACGCCGCGGGATTTCAGTGTCTCGATGGCTGACTCTAAATCTTCTGCCACAAAGCCAATCGACATGCTGCCCGATATGACCGGCTCGGAACTTTGTTCTTCCGCAAGATGCAGGAGTCCGATCGTCAATCCCGGTGCTTCGACCTGTACAAAATGCCCGTCCATTTCGCCTTGCAGCTTTAATCCGAGGGTTTCGACCTGAAACCTCTCCCCATTGAAATGGGGAGGTTCCGTAACCATAAAGGGTCACGGTTCCATTGCGACAAATCGCAAT
>NZ_JBFEGN010000145.1:0-5067 GCF_047228825.1 Siminovitchia jepli | reverse complement strand
CGACGGAGTGAATCAGGATTCCTTTTATTAGACAAATCAACTCAAATTTCTACATTTATTGATATGCGGAAGATGGGTTAGAAGGCATTTCAGCAAATAAATTTTTAAATGCTGCCATCGTTCTAGCGTCCATTTTTATTTTGCGATTTGATAAATCCGTTTTTGTTTTGGCAAAGCCGTCCCCGGTCTTATAATCCCAAGTTTTGTCCACATTGATAACATTGTTTTTGAAATCGAAATCTTTTCTTGTTAAGCCCACCATTTCTGCATACCTCATTCCAGAGGTTAATCCAAGCAATAATAAATAATAAGCGAGAGCACGATCAAGACGGTTGTATAATTCATTCAATAATACTTTACTTTCCTCATAATTTAGGTGCTTTTCTTCTGGTCTTTTTGCCTCTACGTGGCCGGTGATGGTTGCTCCCCGTGTAAAATCAACACGGATTATTCCTTCATCAATGGCATCCCTTACACAAGCCCTGATATGGTTATTTAGCTTTCTTGTCGTCTCTTTAGCCCTCGTTTGCCCGTATTCGTTCAGGAATGCTTGATAATCGCGTTTTGAAATGTCTTGGATAGGTTTGTGTCCGAAATACTCTTGAATCGTTCTTAACGTATCCTTATAACGCTTTATCGTTACCCGGCTTACGTCTTTTTTATAAAGATCAATCCATTCCTCAAAATACTTATCAAATGGTTCCAGACGCAAATATGGGACTAACCCCTTTCGCAAACCTTCTTCCACCTCGGCAGCAGCCACTTGGGCTTCTTTTTTGGTCTTAAATCCTCCCTTCCGTATTGGCTTTGATTTACCGTTGATCCTTCTGCTGACTGTATATTGCCATGTTTTCCCTCTCTTTGTAAAACTGGCCATTTATTTTCCTCCTCTCATAAACTATCATAATCGAAATCCATTGGCCTTTAAATCCTTCTTTCTTCTATGGAGCGAGCCTTTCTGCTGCCTTACAAATATATCGGTTTTTAATTTGTTTTAGCCGCCCCTCACACAATTCGGGAGTTACCTTAAATAAATTGGACATTTGATCAATCACGTAAGGGTCTTCAAAATTTATAAACTGTAACATGTGTTGCGGAATGGCCGCGTACCGTATGAAATTTCTGGCATCCCACTCTTGGAGTTCACGAAAAGCGTCCGGCATCATAGTTTGCACTCCATAGTGACGCAGGATATGGCAAAGCTCATGAAAAAACATTTCTCTTTGAATTTCTTTGCTTTTACGGCTATCAAGCGTAATCCCCCTGTATCGGCCGACAATCTGATGAGAAGAAGGCATCGGTTTGGTGTGTACATAAATCCTAAATCGGCTCGCTATTAGCTGTATATCAATTTGTTCTGGCCGATAAATGGATAAACGCGAATAAAAATCAGTTACCCAGTCTTCAAGTGTTGTAGTCGGATAAATACGGGTCAATGTCTGCATAATAATCCCTCCTGTGGAAATTATACAAACGTACGTTCTTGTTTACAAGATGAGGAAATGCCCAAATATTGGTACTAGTTGGTGGTATTTAATGAGTGCAATAAAAAATGGAATTAAATATAAATAGTTTTTGAGGACTTTGGTTTTATTTTTATAGGCTAAATGTAACAGTTTTAGTTCCAATTATCTGAAATAAACCCAGTTGTTAGGAATTACCATAGAGATCGTTTAGATTAAAAAACCAGTGATGATATTCAGCAATCGGGCCGATTGTGGCACAGAAAATTAAATGCTTAGAGGGGATCATTTTGAAGATAATTGAGACGGAACGATTATATCTAAGGGAGTTGAAAATGGACGATCTTAACGAATTATCGAAGGTGCTTTCCGACCCAGAATCCATGCAATATTACCATCATTCTTTTAATCAAGAAGAGGTTAAAGATTGGATTGAATGGAATATGAAAAATTATAAGCAAGATAAACATGGACTATGGGCAGTTATATTAAAAGATGGGGGTACATTTATCGGTGGTTGTGGAATAACAATACAAAACATTGATGGAGAGAGGTTACCAGAAATCGGGTTTCACATTATTAAAGAGTATTGGAATAAGGGGTATGCTACCGAGGCAGCATCCGCCTGTAAGGAATATGCATTTAATATTTTAAACTATCCATATTTTCGTATACGACCTTAAATAATATTCCCTCACAAAAAAGTTGCAGAAAAAATCGGAATGGAAACTTATAAGTTTTTTGAGAAGAATGGTGAACAACAAATCGTTCAAGTTACATACAAAAATAAGTATGATGAGTAGCAGTAATGCATCGGCTATTATTCCGGAATAAGGGCGCGATTGTAGAATAAACGCTTAGATTTTTAACAACTTTATTGCCAACTTGCACTTTGATTGGTTACAGGTCTTTTTTCATTTACCTTAAAAAGCACCCGGAACAATATCCGGTTCCAGGTGCTTCTACTTTTTCTTATTTCGTTCTTTTGCTAGCTTCACAATCATTTTAAAATGTTCTTCAATCAGCCTCACATCTTCTGGAGAAAGGTTTTTCCACTCTTCTATGTCAAAGAAGCCCATTTGTTCAATGCCATACTTTTCTACCAGCTCGTTGATTTCGGAGAGGGGATTAAAGTTTGTATTATATGGATCTTTTTTTTCTTCATCAATATATCCGGCTGCTCTCAATAAATTTTCGTAAGGAACTTTTAAAGGTTTATAAAGTTTTTTTAATACCTCAGGAGATGGAGTCCCTCTGGATCCATTTTCTATTTGTGATAGATACGCAGGAGAAACATTGGAATACAATGCGAGCTGGCGAATTGAAAGTTTATTTTCCTCTCTTAGCTTTTTTAAATACTTACTAAACTCCATAACTATTCTCCTCGTTTACAATTGATAACATTATGATAACAAAAGCAAATGCACAACAATGTCTTTGTGCAGCATTTTTTATAAAAAAGTGTTTACAAATGTGTACAAAAATGGTAATATGTTTGCAAAAGCAAACATAAGTGGAAAGAGGTGAGAAAATGAACATAAAAGTTAATATTGTTGCTTTTAAAGAAGCAAGGGTTAAAAAAGGGTTTTCCCAACGAGAATTGGCAAAGCGGGCACATCTTAGCCATGCATTAATTAGTCAAATCGAGAATAACGAAAGGAACCCAAGTCCGGGATCTGCCAAAAAAATATGCGATACCTTAGAAGTACAGTTCGATGATATTTTTTTTGCAATTAGTGTTTGCAAATGCAAACAACCTACAGCTTAAGGTTTTTTTATATTCTGCCTTCTGCAATATAGTTCAAATAAAAAAAAGGGGAGTTGAACGATGCAGCAACTTAATGTGAATTTAACCATTCCAATCCCCGGCGATTCGGTTTTAATTTCAAAGATCGAGCTGGAGGAATTGAAGAAGCAAGAGCTTAAAGGCGTGTACTGGACTATGAAAGATCTTGAAAAGCGAACAGGCAAAAAGCATGAGTGGATTAAAGAACGTATCCTCTACCCGTCAAAGTTCAGGATGATACTGGATGTTGAAAATGGGGGCTTTGTGTATTACCCGAAATCAAAAGGGCAGACATGGTCTTTTCAAGCAATTAAAATGGCCGAATTTTTGGATAAGCATTTTAATCAAATTTTCAGGTAACTATACGGCATATATGGTCGTGTATTGTATCTAACAGACCAAGCCCAATCAGAATCATACTAACCATAGTTTACTGGTTGTTTATATAAAAGTATAGCATGTCAAGGTCAATAAAAAACATATTTTAGGATTCGCCAAAAATGGTGAATGACAGGAGGGAATGATTCAAATTGAATGTAAAACATGGAATATGTGTTTCCGCGCATGATCGAAAGTCTAGATTATTACGCTTAGTTTCTGAAATGAAAAATAAAGGAATTGTAATTGATTTTGCAAGCCACCCAAGTTTCTTAAAAAAGAAATGATTCCTCATAAAGGCCGATACCCCAGAAGGAGAGTATGTCATGACAAAGTTAGTTAAAGACGTTGTAAATAGCGAGCTTGTTTTTGTTGAAGGTAATAGCGTTTTTACAGACAGCCTAAAGGTTGCAGAAGTTTTTCAAAAAGGGCACGACAAGGTCCTGCGTGACATTCGCAATTTAAAGTGTTCGGTTGACTTTAGACAAGCCAATTATGGAGAGTCGTCTTACAAAAATAAGCAGGGTAGGGTTATGCCGAGTTTCATAATGACGTTTGATGGATTTGCCATGCTGGCCATGGGATACACAGGAGAAAAGGCTATGCAATTTAAAGAAATGTACATAGCCGAATTTAACCGGACACGCCACGTATTGGAGAGTCATAAAGTAACGTTGTTATCAAAAGAACAGAAGGAAATCCAAAACGCTGTTTGCCGTGTTATTCATACTCACTATCCATTATTAAGGGATGGTGCCAGAAGGAAATATTTTTCGAGGATTTATTCCGATTTGAAAAATCGCTATGGTGTCAATTCCTACCGTGATATTCGAAGACATGATTTTAAAGAGGCTCTTGAGTTTATTCGAAATTGGGATTCATCAAAATTGGAGAGTCGGCCCAATTAACGGATTCACCAATTTTGGTGAGTAAAGGGGAAGTGAAAATTACTGTGCCCAAACTGTAGCTTAATAAGCTGACATTCTTTTTAGAGCAATTTTGTCTAATGAAATGCTGTGAATGTTCATGTATATTTGTTGTTTTTGATCTGGAAGGGAAGACAATATGCAGCATTTTGAGGCAGAAACAAAAACTGAAGTAAGACGATTCGGTCATGAAACAGGGGAGGTAAATAGACATAAACCATTTATCTGTAACTCATGTACAAATGCCGGAAGGTCCATTTTCATTTGGATTGTTTAAAGTCAAAGGGCTGAAGAGAACGATTTTTCGATTTCAACTCTTAGACGGCCAAACTGTTCGGGTTGAAAACAGTGGAAAGGTATTTCTATTAGATTCTGAAACAAGTAATGCAGGTAGAGAAATTGAGTTGCTAATCCCAGAGAAAAAAGTCAAGCAGTACTGTAAACTAGCACATTATTTCAGACACCTAATTTCAAATTAACTCCGGTGAAAAACCTGAAATAGTGTGCCGGTTTG
>NZ_JBFEGN010000144.1:0-5167 GCF_047228825.1 Siminovitchia jepli | reverse complement strand
CAGGGCCTGATCCGCCTCATCAATTCCGTACCTCCAGTAATAGCCATTTCGATGAACATTCCCTTGGGCAATACAATTACAGTCGGGACATCGGTCAAACATGGGAAATTCATTCTCTTTTCCTCTTAATCCATATTCTTCAAGCCCAATTCCAAAATCATGAATAATGATCATAAAAAACTCCCCTTTATAATATGCAAAAAATTTAGCATATTAATTCAGGGAAGTACAGAAATCACGCCGGAGGAATTTGAATAAAGAAGGCCTATTTTTGACGGAACAAAGTGATTCTTTACACGATTCGATTACCAATTTGGTCGTTCCGATAGATGAAATATTCCAGATCAATGGTTTCTTGGGCTTTTTGCAGGGATACAAGGAGTTGATCATATTTTGCTATCCCATTGTTAAACACTTGGACTTGGCCCATTCGAAGCCCATTCACAGTGAAATGCCGTAAAGCATTGGCAATTACCGATGCTGAAGCACCGAATGTCTCAGGTAATTTGTTAGATTCATTTTTAGAACAGGTCAATCTTTTTCGATGAATAAACTTAGGGTTTGATATGCTAAGATATAGCCAGAAACCAATGACAGGTAAAAAAAGGACGATTATTATCCAATTCAAAGCCTTGGCAGGCCGACGAACTTCCCAAATTGCTATGAATAAGATAAAGAACGTATTTAACAGGTATAGATAAAAAATCCACTCCAACTGGAATCCCTCCTTCTGTTACTCTTAACATGTACAAACTATGTAACCAGTATACGTATGGAATATGAAGAGATTGTCTGTTATATATTATGGACTACCTTTATAAGAACTTGTATAAGATATTAAGAACGAAAAAAAGAGAATTAAGGTTGGGAAAGTTCTGACATCAAGAAAGGCGTAATGATCTGGGCACTGTCCTAACTAGAGACTTAGTGATTTTGAAAATTACCATCTGGTAAATTCCTAAATATAGGTATAATTTTTTATAAATTTGGAAAATGAAAGTGGTAAATGCAATAAGAAGTAAATAAGAGAAAACATTAATTTATATTGGGAGGAAATCGTCTTAAAATTAGTCGTTAACATCTTTTTTGTTAATGGTTAATGAATGATCGGTATCTCTAACAGCAGCATAAAAAAAATCTTTGATTTGAAGATATCCCTTTGCCTTTAGTTCTTCCTTTAACCACTTTTCATTTTTGTTGATAAATTTTAATTTACGCTTTTGCACTTTCCCTTCAATGACAACGGCTATGGGTAATCCGCGGTATTCCACTTTCATATGTAAATCTTTTGGAGTAATAGGAACTAATTCTTTTCTTGGAAAAATGCTAATTTCACCTGTTGCTTCCAAAATCGCATATTCATTATCGTGAATATCCGGATATCCTGTTGTTCTTAAATTAGACAACAGCTCAGGTAAAGGATATCTACTTTCCTTTAACTTTCGATTAAGATAAAAAAAGAATCGCTCCAAAATCATGAGGGGTAAGTTGGGCTAGAGCTGATTTCCCTAAAATATTTACTGCTACAATAAACACAATATAGATAAAAATAACTTTAACTAAAAAAATAGACACTTCTAACACCTCGTAAAAAAATTCACCTTAGTCCGAAATTGGACTAAGGTTTTTAAACTTATTTCAATTAAAAATGGTATCTTTTTTTCGTCATGTATGAATCTAAGCTAAATCCTTATCCTTTTAAAATAGGGGTCACTTTATCAATGGCTTCTTGTAATTTTTCACTGTTTAACCTATACATTTGTTTGGCGTCTTTTGATTCCGTTCCAAGAGCAAATAGTTCTAAGTCTGCTTGACATTTTTTCAAGGTTGAAAGAATTAAGGGTCTTTCTTGTGGGGGTGCGACTTGTAATTTATCGTCAAACAGATCAATCGTTAACTCTCCGTAAGAATTAACCTGTCCCAGAAATACATTTTCAATCGTTACCCCTAGTTTTTCTAATTCAGTTTGTAGCCAAGCCCGACTTCGTCCAATCGTGGCTAGTGGTTCATCCATTATTGTACCATCCATAATAATGGTCTGAGGCTCCTTGATTGAAGCAACCTTCAAGTTTATATCCTTTGCTGTTAAAGGTTGATTTTCTTTCTTTAGCATCACAGATAAATCACCTGTTGCCTCTAAAACAGCAAATTCTACATCAGAGACTTGAAAGACATCCTTCCTGCGAAGGAGATCTAACAGTTCATCTGTCGTATATCTTTCCTTTTTTAAATTATCTTCCATAATCTTCCCATCTTTGATAAATACAGTTGCTTTTCCTTCTATAAAATTGCGAAAACGTTTACTTTTTAATGAAATTAAACCAGCGAAAGGGGATAGCAGCAAAGATGACTATTCCAATGACTCCGTGAAAAATATTCCGTTCAAGTCCCATAGCTACTTCTGCTCCAATACTTCCAATTGACATACCGGTGACATATTCAAAGAAAGATAGTTCAGAAATTTGCTTTTTCCCTAACCACTTTGTAATGAAAAATAAAACAACAACAAAGAATGCTGATCGTACAGCTATATCTAACCATTCAGGCACTGCTTGACACCCCCTGTAAATATAGTTTATCTAGAAGCCCTTGTACTGAAGTTCCTCTCCTTCTAACTCTCCGACTCTTTTTTTTAAATCTTTTGTTACTTCGTGTACGACCATCATAGTCTCATGTAAAGTTCGCTTCGATTTATCATCAAGAGTCCGTAAGGCTAAGCTCGAAAGACTTGCTTCTACCCCTTTTAGACTGGAAAAACACTGTTTAACATCTGAACCTACTGTCATCCAAATTCTCCTTATCCTTTTGGTTTAAAAATTAAAGCTCCTAACATGCCGAAAACAATGGCAGCTGAAATACCAGAACTAGTTACTTCAAACATTCCTGTCAGTACACCAACTAACCCATGTTTTTCTGCTTCCTGCATCGCACCATGAACAAGCGAATTCCCAAAACTTGTAATCGGAACGGTAGCCCCTGCCCCAGCAAAATCAATCAAAGGCTCGTATAGTCCAAATCCATCTAAAAGCGCCCCAATCACTACAAGAGCACTTAAGGTATGACCTGGTGTCAATTTAAATACATCAAACATAATTTGCCCAATGATACAAATTAAACCGCCTACGACAAAAGCCCAAAAATAGATCATGTTAATTGTTCACCTCCGTATTCAATTGACACTGCATGGGCGATACAAGGAATTGTTTCATTTTGCTGAAAGGACAACGGTGAAAGCAAAGCACCTGTTGCCACAACTAACATTCGTTTAAATTCACCTTTTTTCATGCGGTTTAATAAATGCCCATAAACTACCGTTGCTGAACAGCCTGCACCGCTTGCCCCTGCAAGAACGGGTTGTCCTTCCCGATAAATCATAAGGCCACAATCTTGGTATTGTTCTTCACTAATAGGAGTTCCATGCTTTTTAAATAGATCCATGGACACTTCCTGTCCGATTTGGCCAAGGTCACCGGTTACAATTAAATCGTAATAAGATGGCTCAACATTTCGTTCCTTTAAATGGGCTTCAATGGTATCAACCGCAGCTGGCGCCATAGCTCCTCCCATGTTAAATGGATCTGTCAATCCCATATCGATTACACGACCAATTGTGGCAGATGTGACATGAGGTCCTTCCCCAGAATCACTTAATAGGGCTGCACCTGCACCAGTAACCGTCCATTGTGCCGTAGGTGGCTTTTGTCCACCATACTCAGTTGGATACCGAAATTGTTTTTCAACAGCTGTATCATGACTGGAAGCTCCTGTTAACAAATATTTCGCTCCTTTTGTATTTACAATATAAGCACCTAGAGCCAGTCCTTCCATCGAGGTAGAGCAAGCACCGAATAAGCCAAAATAAGGCGCTCCAATCGTTCTGCTAGCGAAACTTGTTGGGGTGATTTGATTGATTAAGTCCCCAGCTAGGATAAATTGAACTTGATCTTTTTGTATGCCCCCTTTTTCCATGGCTTTTTGGCAAGCCTCTTCAAAAAGGATTTTATGTGCTTTCTCATAGGAATCCTGCCCAAGCCATAAATCAGCATGAAGAGTATCGAAATCATCTGGGATAGCACCATTGGCTTCAAATGGTCCACCAACGGTTCCAGTGGAGATAATGACAGGCTTTTGTTCGAAGATCCATGTACGATGACCTGCTAGCATTATAAACCACCCCACTGGATTAAAGTGGTTTTAATTAAGGCAATGACAAAAGCAGAAAAAACACCAAATAAAATAACCGCCCCCGCTAATTTAAACATGTTGCCACCTACGCCCAGTACAAATCCTTCGGTTCGATGCTCAATGGCAGGCGATATAACCGCATTGCCAAAACCTGTTACAGGTACAGCTGTTCCAGCCCCACCAAATTGGGCCATTCGATCATATACGCCAAAACCAGTAAGAAGCATTGTAATAAAAATTAACGTACCCACCGTCGGATTTCCGGCCGTTTGCTCAGTAAAATCGAAATAATAAATGTAAAAGTCTGAAATAAGCTGACCAATCAAACAAATAAGTCCACCGGTTAAAAAGGCCTTAATGCAATTTTTAACAACCGGTCTTTTGATCTCTCGTTGTTTTTGCAATTTTTGATATTCCTGTTGCACAGGAGTAAGTTGTTTCTTTTGATTGTTAGACATAACTCGATCCTTCCTCTTTAGGTTTGTTCCTTCATAAGACTTTTCAGTTTGTTCAAATCATTTTTTAAGTTCTTCTTATTCATATCGTTTTTTTTCAGTCTTTGCTCGACCTTTTCAAGCTCCCAGAATATTTTTTTATCAGTCGAAACAAAAACTTTATAGTCCGGATATTTTTTTTCTAAGTCGGATTTTACTGACTTCTCGATACTCTTTAATCGAAATCGATCAAAATTCTCAACTTTAATCGCTGCCATAAGCTCTTTATCAGTATTCACAGCTTTTACGTCTGTAATATCTTCCTTGGCAATTATCTTTTCTTTCGCATGATTGGCAACGGATTGATCAATTGGCTTACTTGTATGTACTTGTGAAATACCAAAAGTACTATTACCTTGAATAAATTCATTTTGATTACCATTACATCCTGATGCGAAACCAATGACCATTATAATCCTGGATTACGAAAGTAAAATCTAGTTTATAAATACAAAAAGGGCTCCAACCTTTGGTATAATTAGGTTTGT
>NZ_JBFEGN010000143.1:0-5282 GCF_047228825.1 Siminovitchia jepli | reverse complement strand
TCTTTTCTTGTAATCATCCATAAATCCCCCTAAATCATGATAAATACAGTTAAATTATCCCATATTTATCAAAATTTAGGGGGGTAAAATAAGTGAATTATCTCGAAGAATTTTTACTCCTCAAAGCTGAAGTTCGAGGAATTTCTCAGAGCCACATGATTTTAGGAGGGCACAACATGGAAGTCTTTGCTGAGTTTTTAGCGGGGATTGATGATCCCTTGCACCGGGAAAAGACGGAAGAGGTGTTTACTTGGATCATGACTAAATATCCAAAATTAAAAAGAGAAATAAAATGGAATCAACCCATGTTTACTGATCATGGCACATTCATCATCGGCTTCAGCATATCCAAAAAGCACTTGTCCATCGCTCCTGAAAGCATAACGATTACTCATGTCGAGAATGATATTGTGAAGGCTGGCTATGACTATACAAAAGAGTTGATTCGTATCCCTTGGAAAGATCCTGTTGATTATCCCCTGCTTGAGAAAATGATTGATTTTAATATTCGGGACAAGGAAGACTGTTCAACTTTCTGGCGAAGATAAAAAATCGGTTAGCCCTTGGGAAGCATTTCAGGGCTTCTGAGCGGCTTAAAGGAGTGGGGAAATGCGAATTTTTCAGGATGTATTTTCAGTTTTTAAAAAAAGCGAGCTATTGTTTTTAGAAAGCTTCAGGGAGTCAGAGGATATATATACCTTCCTGTTTGAAAAAAAGGAAGATTTAACCTGGAAGGCAGGGCAGCATGGATTATTCAATATTACCCACAAGAAAATAAAAAATCCTACTCGGCCATTCACCGTCGCATCTGCTCCGGCAGAAAAAAATATTAAGGTAACGACGAGGATAAGCGATAACCCAAGTGATTTTAAGAAAGCAATGTTAGAATTAAAACCAGGGATGAAAATGAGTATGAGCGGGCCTGTAGGATCTTTTTATCTAAAAGATAACAGTCCATCACTCCTTATTGCAGGCGGAATCGGAATTACGCCATTTCGGTCGATAACAAAACAAATAGAACTGGAAGGGGATCGAAGCAGGGACCTTATCTACCTGCTTTATATGGACAGCAAAAAGCCACACCTTTATAAAGATGAACTGGACGGGATTGCTGATAAAACTTCCATTAGTATAAGTTACCTTGAATCAAGGAGTGACCTCCAAAAGGAGATAGATAAATTCACAACCTCCTATGGAAACAACGGTAAATATTTCATTGCCGGGCCAAAGTCAATGGTGGAATCGATTTCTGGCTATATAAAAGATAAAAACGTTCCAAAACAGAATATCAAAAAGGATGCATTTTTTGGATATTAGGAAATTAAAGATCCCTTGGGCAAATAGTTGGTCCGGGGATTTTTGTGCTTGTTTTTAATCAGGGCTAAGCGATGGGACCATTGATTGCCGAACAGTGGTTCATTATACATCAAGGGAGGAAAAAATGCTGATTTCACGAAAAAATTTTGCATTCACTGATTTTTCGCCCTGCTATACTAATAGAAAGAGCTTCTTCGATCGGTAAGAGAGGAAGACCAAATTGACGGATACCAGTTAATTAAAAAGGCAAAAGAAACATTACAATTGCCGATCAGACTGAACTTGTAGGTTATGTATGATAGAAGGTGACCAAGAATCTTTCTGTAATGATTACAGGTATGAGGGGGATAAAGAACAGGCCATGAATACAGGGTATTCGCAAATTAAGGGACTTAAAGCTTCAGTGAGAGGTTTCTTCGGAGGCTATTACAATGTGGAAGTAAATCTGACCACTCTTCAAGTTTCTTGGAGCTTTTGGCAGGGAGGAGAACAAGAATCCTTTGGAAAAACAATTCGCCCTGCCACAGCTAAGAAATTCTTGGAAGGATTGAAGAAGGTCAACTTGCTGAATTGGAGGGCTGAATACGTAGAACCGGGTGTACTTGATGGTACACAATGGAGTGTGGAGATCATTAGAGATGGGCAAAATAAAAAAATGCGTGGAAATAATCAGTATCCGGATGAATGGGCTGATTTTTGCAAACTAATAAGTAGAATTGCCGGGAAGGAATTTTCATAAGGCTTATTGAAAAACATTCACCAAAACAGTAACTTGCTCGCAATTCTCCTTGTGCTTGTCTCCCAAGGCTGCGCGCCTTGTGCTTTTCTTATTACCTAAAAGTAACGATTGAAAATCGGATTGGAAATGCTATAATAACAATATTCTACAATATAGGAATCACTCATATAATCGCTGGAATAAGGCCTGCAAGTTTCTACCGGTTTGCCGTAAACAAATCGACTATGGGTGGCAAGTGATTGGAAAAATAAGGTTTTGTGGAAATCTTGTTTTTTTCTATTTCTTTAAGAATTAAACTCGAAGACTTTGCTGCCCTGCTCTTAGAAAGGGGCGTCGTCTGCGAGTTTTTTGCATTTTAAATCAGTTAGTTGAAAGGGGACAACATTGTGAAGGCATTACAGAAGAAAATTGTGTCAGAGGGAAAAGTCTTGTCAGATACCGTGTTAAAAGTGGATTCTTTCTTAAATCATCAAATAGATCCAAATTTAATGAAGGAAATTGGCGAGGAATTTGCCGCCCGCTTTCAGGAAGCCGGTGTTACAAAAATTGTTACAATCGAGTCGTCCGGTATTGCTCCAGCAACGATGGCAGGACTTTTGATGAACGTCCCCGTTGTATTTGCGCGGAAAAGGAAATCATTAACGTTATCTGAAAATCTTTATACTGCTCAAGTCCACTCTTTTACAAAAAAAGAAACAAACGAAATTTCCATTTCCGGTGACTTTATTCAATACGATGATGTTGTGTTGATTATTGATGACTTTTTGGCAAATGGACAAGCGGTTTTAGGGTTGCTGGAAATGATTGAGCAAGCAGGAGCAAGACTCGCGGGAGTTGGAATTGTCATTGAAAAAGGTTTCCAATCAGGCGGTCAATTGATCCGTGATCGCGGAATTCGGGTTGAATCACTTGCAAATGTTGCCTCATTAAAAAATGGAAAAGTCGAATTTGCGGAGGATAGTTACACTTTATGAAAAATGCACTGAAGTCCACCACATTGGGAATCCAGCATCTTTTGGCTATGTACGCAGGTGCTATTCTTGTGCCGTTGATTATCGGAAATTCGTTGGGATTTGATCATAAACAATTAACGTATCTTGTGTCGATTGACATTTTGATGTGTGGAGTCGCAACGCTGTTACAAATCACAAGTAACCGATTTGTCGGAATAGGCCTTCCCGTTGTGCTTGGCTGCACATTTACTGCGGTTGGTCCAATTATAAAAATTGGTGAGGAATTTGGTATATCTGCTATTTATGGTTCCATCATTGCCTCTGGTTTGATCATTATGTTGATTAGTGGGTTTTTTGGCAAATTGATCAAATTTTTTCCGCCTGTTGTAACAGGTTCCGTTGTGACCATTATTGGAATTACGTTAATTCCAGTAGCGATCAATAATATGGGTGGCGGTCAAGATGCCGCAGACTTTGGGTCATTGTCGAATATTCTATTAGCTTTCGGGACCTTACTAACGATTATCTTAATTTTTCGTTTTTCCACAGGCTTTATTCGGTCCATCTCTATATTACTCGGTCTTGGTGTTGGAACAATTGCTGCCGGTGTCATGGGTAAAGTTGATTTTATGCCAGTACAGGATGCGGCCGTTGCCCAAATCGTAAGGCCCTTTTATTTTGGATATCCGACATTTGAATGGTCGGCCATCCTTACGATGACAATAGTTGGGATGGTATCTTTGGTAGAGTCTACAGGTGTTTATTTCGCTTTAAGTGATATTTGTGAAAAGAAGTTGAAGGAAAATGACTTGGCAAAAGGCTATCGTGCAGAAGGGCTGGCCTCCGTCATTGGAGGTCTCTTCAATGCCTTCCCATATACAACATTTTCGCAAAATGTCGGTCTGATTCAAATGTCAGGTGTTCGGTCTCGAAAAGTCATTTTGATTACGGGTTCCATGTTAATTGCCCTTGGATTCCTGCCCAAAATTGCCGCATTTACAACCATTATTCCAACATCTGTCTTAGGAGGTGCGATGATGGCGATGTTTGGGATGGTCGTTTCTCAAGGTATTAAAATGCTAGGTAAAATTATTTCCGATTCTCAAGAAAACTCGATGATTATTGCTTGTTCAGTCGGCCTCGGTCTTGGTGTTACAGTTGCTCCTGACTTATTTTCAGCACTTCCATCAGGATTGCAAATATTGACAAGTAATGGGATTGTTGCGGGCAGTGTAACGGCGATTGCGCTTAATATTTTATTTAATATGCTGCCAAATCGAAAACGGCAGGAAACTGTTGTTGCATCAAAGCGAAGCGCTTAAAAGATAAAAACTATGAGCAGGTTAATTCATTTTGAAATTCATGTAGATGACATGTAATAGGCAAAGAAGTTTGATCGAGATGGTCATTTTAGATTTTGCAGGAATTTCTTATTTTGGGGTATTAACAGGCGATGAAAACGAACCAGGAATTTATGCAGCGTCAAAGTGCTCTCTATGCCGTGCCGGGTGTTAAATATAAGGATTATTGAGTGGATCAAGTTGTTATTAACAAAGTAAAATAAGTCTAACATCCATGTTTGACTTATGATTTTTTCTTTGTTAATATTAAGAACAATTTCATATTAAATTCTATGACGAGAAAGAGTAGTTATGTTTATCTTATCTACAGAGAGTTGACGATTTGCTGAAAGTCAACGTTAAGACCATAGTGAAAATCCTCTCCGAGAAGCAAAGTTGAAAGTATATTAAACTTTGACGGCATTCTACCGATACCCAGGACACGTATGATAGTACGTAGTGAGATATTAACTGATTAACACCAACCACTACTGTGGTTTTTTTTGTTGGTTGAAGGTTTTATTCTGATATAAACTCGCCCCTGCGTATTTAGGGGCGAGTTTTTTATTAAAATGATAATGTTGAAGGAGTCGAGTGTTGAAAGGGAATTAAGAGTGCGTAAAAAATGGGAAAAGGATAGAACGTTCGAGCGTTCTATATCTAACCGAGAAGGAAGAGAGACCTATGTTTTTTATGAAGGGCCGCCAACCGCAAATGGGTTGCCGCATGCAGGTCACGCTCTTGGGAGGACAATCAAGGACTTTGTAGCAAGATATAAAACAATGTCTGGTTTTCAAGTTTTAAGAAAAGCGGGGTGGGACACACATGGCTTACCTGTGGAATTAGAAGTTGAAAAGTAAGCGTCAAATAAAACCCACATTCTGTTCATAGGTCATCCGTGCGATAATCTTCTTAGAAATCAATTCGGGAGGT
>NZ_JBFEGN010000142.1:0-5751 GCF_047228825.1 Siminovitchia jepli | reverse complement strand
TACCCAGATTTGTAAATTGTTCCCAAAAGAGCGCTGAATTAGTTTTCGGCAAATTTACTTTCGTAATTTGGGATAAACGAATAAACTTCACACGGAATAACAATGGAATCAATATGCCGAATGGAATAAAGGCTGCCACATTTCCTAGATCTACGAAATCCATCAGAGTAGGATGCAGAAAATCAGAAATCTTTGGCAAATGGTAGAACTCAATCGGAAAAAAAATAAAGGTGACCCCAGTCGTGCTTGCAGATGCACCTATTCTGCCGAAAGCGAAAAAAATAAAATATAGTATCAAAATAGTATAAAGAATAGTTACGGTAAAAATAACTGTACGTTTTTGTGGCAATGTTATTTTGCCCTTGGCAGTCATATAAAAACACCTCCTGAAACAGTGTATCAAAAGTCATGTTTAAAATACATGATTTACTATAACCGTTACAGATATCAATGGAACCTAAAAAAGATGACCCCTATTCAATACAGAGATCACCTTCTTAAGTCTGCCTAGCTTTTTTATGATTGTCCTTTACAAAGGGTACAGTTTAAAGAAGGAATGGCTCCTTTTTTGTGGAAATAATCGCACCTCTGGTTGTCTATCCGCTTCGTGGACAGGATTATCCTCCACACCGACTAAATATTTTTACGGTCAATTCCACAAATTTATTGACAGACCTGTTTTAGGACCATTTTGCACAGTGGCAAATCGTGCAGGAGTGACCCTGCCACCTTTTCTAAAGAGTTGATTCATAAATGGTAATGAGGAGTATTTCATAGTGCTGGAATCACTTTCTTCAAGTAGCTCGGCCTTATAAAAGTGTCTTTTACAAAGGGTACATTATAAATTTAAGGTCCTCTTCATAAATATATTTAGAATTTGAATCAAACGTTGCTCTTCTGCCATTCTTCTCGATTTAATTCTCCGTTTATTGCGGTTGCGGATACAGCGCCTGAAGCAGCTGCAACAATAGATTGGTGCAAGTGTGTAGTTGCATCCCCCGCTGCATAAACACCAGGTACACTTGTTTTTCCAAACTCATCGACTTCAATTATTCCTGTATCCGATATACGGCAACCAAGTGCGACTGGCAATTCCGATCCAATTACCAATTCTGATTTGAAGAAAATTCCTGTGCACGGAATTTCTGTTCCATCTTCAAGCTTAACATGGTTTACCATGCCCTCATTTGATTGGATTGAATGAATTGGCGTATTGAATACCGGGATATTATGTGCACGCAATTCTTCACGTTCTGCTTCACTCAATTCATCAGGACCATTTGTACAAACTACTAACTGCTTCGACCACCCAGAAAGCAATGGGACAAAATGCATTAATGTCGCTCCTCTGTTTATGACAACTAATTGCTGATCCCTTAGTTCCCAGCCATCACAATACGGGCATACAAACGCACTCTTACCATAGACCTCCGCCAACCCTGGTATATCAAGATCACGATCCTTCATTCCGATAGCAAACAACAGTTTTCTTGCGGCTATCTTCACCGCTGAAGCAGTTTCCAACAAAAATTGTCCATCTTCACCTACTATCAACTCGACTGTATCTTCCAAATGGGAAACCGACGGATACGTGCGAAGCTGTTCTTTTGCAATATTTCTAAATTCATGTGGGCTAATGCCATCACGTGTTAAAAAGGCATGAGCCTCTCTGGTGACTGCATTACGCGGTTGCCCCTCATCGATAATCAATGTCTTCTTCCTAGCTCGTCCTAATATAAGTCCAGCACTTAAACCAGCAGGACCTCCTCCAATAATAACAACATCAACTTCCTTCATGATTAACTCACTTCCTCTTATTAGATTAACTTTCCAAATGTGTATACGCCCAATAATTACTCTGTACATCTCATATGTTGTTAAGACCTAACCAGTACTACTGAAAATAACCATAATTCAGTTTATACTGTATTCTAACTGTGCTACGATGATTACATTACATGTTGGCATCACCTCCTTACATAAGAACTCATCCACTAGCTCATTTGACTTTTAAATAATTCGCACATCTTTGAAACACCATCGATAGGCGCTGATTTTCTCTGTATATGGATTTTTCAGTCATAAATCCCCAGTAAAATTCGATGACAGTTAGCGATATGAATATGCAGACTACGTACAGAAACTCCTCCTTAACTTTCGATTTTTTTCCTATAATCTTTCGGGGACATCGTTTTACAATACCGGATTAAAGATCGCTGTATCTTGAATCAACTTATACGGTACTTTTATACATGTTCATTTTTTGAATCTCCTAATTTTTTTATAATTTCATTAAAGATTTTAGAGATATATATTATCTATAATTGGTTGAAAGAATATGTGCTAGAAAACGATGTTCATTTCCTGCACAAGATCGGACATTTTTTTATTTCTCAAATGCTCTTCCATTTTTTCCTCTGCTGCCAATACTACTTTTTGAATCGGACAATCTGGCCCGTGATCGAAACTACAATCAAACAAAGAGGCTGATCCCTCAATCGCATGAATAATGTCAAGAAATGAAATATCTCCCCAATTTCGTTTCAGCCTGTATCCACCATTCACTCCTGTTATGGATTCAATCATACCAGCCTTTACTAGCTTGGTCAGTATCTTGGACAGATAAGTTGGTGACACCTTTTGCTTCTCAGCAAGCAGCTGAACGCCAACAGGTTTATCCGGAGTCGCTGCAGTAAGAAAAAGCATCGTATGTAGAGCATAATCTGTAGCCTTTGAAAACTTCATTCATCATCACCCTAATTAAGGATTTTATTTATCTATAATAACTTGAATGTTGTTAAACTCCAAGTATAATGCATGGGCTATTATATTATAGCAGCTAGTCGAACTTCTTGAAAATGCTCTAATCGTGACTATAAAACCCCATTTCTCTCGTTATGAATGGTAATGCTTCTCTTATATATTATTATGCAGACACATTACTACGATATT
This sequence comes from Siminovitchia jepli, assembly GCF_047228825.1. Lineage (NCBI taxonomy): Bacteria > Bacillati > Bacillota > Bacilli > Caryophanales > Bacillaceae > Siminovitchia > Siminovitchia jepli. The sequence continues at coordinate 2,799 of NZ_JBFEGN010000142.1, read as the reverse complement.
GTCAATCTATGCCCCCAACTTAATATAACAGCTTATAACCTATCCTTCTTTCTAATAATAGCTTGTAGAAATATTCTTTTAGTTCTTTTTTATAATTATTTATATATTTGGTTTGAAGGCTTCAATGATTTTCATACATTGTGAATTAAGTAGAGTTTTGGAATTTATTATTTGAAATAACAATTCTACGATGTAAACTCGATTTGTCTTTTCTGCTTATTTCATTCTAGCCTTGACTTTTATTAAATAGTCTATCAAATTTCAAGTAATGTAACATGTACTTTGCAAGTGTTATGATTGCAAAAATCAACATTAAAATTATTGTGATGGAAGCGCCTGGTGGTGTACCCAATTCATAAGAAGCGACTAAACCACTTAACATGCCGACAAGTGCAATGACCATTCCATTTAATATGACACCGTAGAAGCTTTTGCTTAAACGAAGCGATATAGCTGCAGGTAAAATGATAATGGCTGAGACAAGTAAAGCCCCGACAATCGGCATTATTACTGCTATTGTGACCCCTGTTAACACATTAAACAAAATCGACATCGTTTTAATAGGCAGGCCAGCTGTAAAAGCTGTTTCCTCATCAAATGTAAGAACATACATAGGTTTTCGATATATTAAATATAATAATCCGATAATTATCGTTAATCCTAGTAACATCCATATTTGTTCTTTGTGAATAGTAACAATAGAACCGAATAGAAATTGCGTTACACTTAATGTAATTCCACCAGCACTTATTTCCATCAGGACAAGCGCTACTGCCATTCCGACAGACATTAATATGGCAATCGAAATTTCAGAATATGTGCGATAAATTTGACGCAAAAATGCAAGCAGAGTTGCGATAATGATTACCACGAGAATATTGGTCCATGTCGGATTGATGCCAATTAACAGACCAAGCGCTACCCCAGATAACGAGACATGGGATAAAGTATCTGCCATTAGTGATTGCCTACGCAATACCAAAAACAATCCTAATATTGGAGTGATTAATGAGATTAAAAATGAAGCTTGGAAAGCTCTTTGCATCAATCCATAGAAAAACATCTCCAAGGTGAGTCCTCCTTCCGTATCAACTCAATGTGTTTATTAGCGTAGTGACGAATCTCTTCATGATCGTGTGTAACCATTAAGATACCCTTGTCATGCTCTGTACTATTGTGCTTCAATAATTTATAAAATTCATTACGTGAACGTACATCCATTCCAATTGTAGGTTCATCTAATATAAACAAATCTGGATCTGTTAAGAACACACGAGCAATTGATATCCGCTGCTTTTGTCCACCTGATAATTCCCCTATCTTTTTATGACGCATCTCCCACATTCCCACTGATTCAAGGGAACGACGAACATGCCCTTTATCTTCTTTATCTAACCTTTTAAACCATTTGCCTCTTTGAAAACGCCCTGACTGCACCAGTTCTAGTACAGTGCTCGGGAGATAGATGAGCTTGTTCAGCAATGTCTTTGATCGTGATGTCATCCAGCAGATGGGCTTCCATGTATTCGATTGTCTTTTGTAATGATTCTACCAGTGCCATATGGTTCACTCCTTTAATGGCATGTTACCTTATTAACTTCTCTAAATCCTGTCATTTTGCGCTCGATCCAGACAGTTGCCTTTACGTAATAAATCATACCAACATAAACCAAACAAATTAGTCAATTTTCATAACCTGTTAGCACAGCAAGTAGTCGATATTTTCTATATCTTTTTTTCAACTCATACCTTAACAATACATTGCCAGAATCAGAGGGAATACCCCGACCTCTCCGCTACTCAAATATGGGACTGGCTAAAGGAGCACGATCCGGAAATTGAAGTTGGGGAAAATACGGTAAGAAGCCGCATCCGGCCGCTGCGAAAGATGTACGGGAGCCCAAAGGAGGTGCAACAAAGGCAGTATGAAGCCGTTCCCAATCCCCCCCAATGGAACAAGAATCATGAATCCACTTTTCTAAAACTCATTTTTTGAAAGCATCGCAGTCAACAGATTCTTGATAGTTGATTCATTGCTTCATATTCTTTGTTTGATAACTCTAAAAGAATATCAGAAGCCTGATTTAGGAATAGTAATTCATGAGTCTCTCCAGCCTTATTAATAAGCTTAGATACCTCCTCCCACATAGGTGCGATTTTAGTAAATAGAATATATCCATTTTGTAAAGGAGTATAATCAACTATACTCAAACATTCTTTTAAGAAATCTCTATACATATTTCTAAATAGGGATTCTCCAGTTCCCCCTCGCTCCATTAGTGTGGCTGCTAAAACTAAATCATCCTCAATATTTTCACTTCTCTCAAACCACTTCTTAATCTCTACAATTGTTTTCTTAATACCTTTATAGCCCAAATTTTTGATAGGGGATTCTTATAATCTAAAGCGTTATTTTTGATTGCTGTTATAATCACAACCTTTAAATTTGGCATATCCTCTTTTTTCTTAATGGTATAAGACAGATTTTTTGAGACATTGGACCTTTTTCGTTTCTTGCCAATGCCAAATTTTCAAGACTTGTTTTTACCATTCCCCCCTGTTGCTTTGTATCAATCAGGTAGGCAAAACTGTCGTCATATCCATACATTGCCACATAATGACCAGCAAATTGTACCTTATTAGTGAAATAATCCAAGTAATAACTGTCAAGCTTTAAGTCTACTAAGCTTTTTGCGATGTTCCCTTTTTTCGTATATACCCGCAAAAAGAAAGCACGCTTTCAGAGGGCGGTGACAATGAACTTCTAATTTTAGAAGGCATATTTCAGAATATTCTATA
>NZ_JBFEGN010000141.1:0-5800 GCF_047228825.1 Siminovitchia jepli | reverse complement strand
ATTATCCCATATTTATCAAAATTTAGGGGGTATGATAATTGAAATTATCTCGAAGATTTTTTACTCCTCAAGGCTGATTCTTGCTGCTTCCCATTATAGATAATTGCAGCTGCTTCTGAAAAATATCCCTTTAAATCGCCATTAATGATTTTTACTAAAATTGTCTTCAGAGAAATAAATTTTTCTGCACCTTCTCGCTGAATGTATTTCTTTGGCCAATATTCTCATTATCTAAAGCAGTTTGAGGAATAAACACTAGTTTCTTCTATTTCAGAGCATAATCAGCTTGTTTTACATAACCTGCAATAATCCTCTAATCTTTAAAAATGAACATGAAAGACAAAAGGACTCTTGCAAAAAAGGATTCCACCAGAGCCATTATCAGAAGATTGCAGTTCAACAAATTCGAGAATTTTCGGGGAGTTTCGGGGAGTGACAGGCACCTGTCAAGTACGTCGATTGCGACTACGAACAAGATAAAGAAAGATAAAAGGAACTCCAGCACACATGCTCAAACTGCTCCAGATGATGTCTCCGCTGGTAATCACAGCTTCCGCCAGCAAACGGTAGTATGCATAGAGAGAGTAAGGCAATACGAGAAAGATGGAGGTCATTACACCCGGGGTATACTTTCTTAAATAAACCGCTTGCCCGATGTGTGTAAAGACATGAGCGAAGAACAACGCCAAAAACATCAAATAAGGAAAGTAGAATGAAAACAGAACGGCAATGAGTGTTGACGCTGTAATAGCAAGAAAGATCCGGAACACGTCCTGTGCAAATTGGACCGTTGTTACCTGAAAACTGCTGTAAAAGTGTTTGTGCATGAATGGCGGGATCTTTTTAAACACAAAGTCTTTGTTTTGTTTCACCCAGCTTTCAACGGTAAGAATCTCCTCAAAATCATGAAACATAAAGATAATGGGGAACAACCACACAACAGTCAAAATATGCAGATGCGTATTAAACCATTCCAATATCACTCTAATCACCTTCTCCAGCATGGTTAAGGATACCACTCAAAAAGATATGTGCCGCTTGTTCCGCAAGCACTGTTTCTGTTTTTTTCCCGGTTAACACATAACGGTGGACTAGTCGCTCCGTGACAGCGACTATTGATTCAGCTGCTACCCACGTATCTATATTGGGGCTCACGATTCCCAGACGTTTATTTCTCTCCATGTTGTTCACGATTTGTTCTACGATTTTTATGCGTATCTTTTCGCTGTCATCTGCATGCTGCAACGCTATCCTGGTTAAATACGGATTTCTGCCAAACAAGGAAAATAATTGAATAAACGTGCTTTTTACATGTTGATGGATGTCTTTTGGCGCCAGGGTGGCCGCTTGCTTTCCGGCATCACCCAAAAGTACAAGTTGCCGGTCAAACTCCTGAAGCATTTGCTGAAACAAATCTTCTTTACTCTTAAAATAAAGATAAAAGGCAGCTTGTGTTAAACCGGCTTTAGCCACAATGTCGCCGACCCGGGTACTTTGCAACCCTTTTTGGGCGAAAAGTTCTTCAGCAGCTTCAAATAACTTTCTCTTGCTCTGTTCACCTTTACTCTCGGTCATTATTTTCATCTCCTTTTATAACTAACTGATTAGTTAGTTATTACAATAGCAGAGATATCAAGCTTTGTAAATACAACTGGCAATATAAAAGTTTAATCGTCCAAGAAAAATTTTTACCTTTCAATCTCATTGTTTGAACTACTGAAGAAACATCTTCAATCCCGCTGCCAGTTCCTCTGCCTTTTTTTAATCAACTTACCAACTTTAGATGCTCTCTTTCTTATTACGATCTTAGCTTATATTTTACTTATGATCAGTGGGGGTTAGAGGGGGCACAGGCTAAGCGCCTGTATGCCCCCACTGATTGAAGTTTCACTTTATTCGAATCTGCAACCAAGAATCCAGCCAAACAGATCGTCCTTGGTTTCATCGAAGTAATGCCCGGCGATATCCGGCCTTTAACGGGATCCCATTCTTGGTACACCATGCTGACAAGGACATTGCAAAGAGTGGAAGTAAAAATATGAAAGTATCCAGAAGAAAGGAAGGGGTACAAGGTCAGGTGAAAAAATATACTACTGTCACCAGTATATTCGACATAACCTGCAACAATCCTCTAATCTTTAAAAATGAACATGAAAGACAAAAGGACTCTTGCAAAAAAAGATTCCACCGGAGCCATTATTAGAAGATTGGCAGTTTGACAAAATTCGATAATTTTCGGGGAGTGACAGGCACCTGTCAAAAAGAATATACTATTGTACAAAGATAGGTTGATAAAAGAAGAAGGTGATTCTGGTGATAAAGCGAACTGATAAATGGACGGTCATTCGGAACTTTGCGATGACAGGGGTGCAGGATGCAGGGAGAATTGCCCTTCTGGGTTTTCTCGCCGGAAGGCTTGACCGTATTTCTTTTGTTCGGTCATTAGAATATTCGAAAGTTGGCGTGAGAATGTCCACCAAGCGATTTGGCTTATGGCCGAGAATTTCGTATATGGGATTCATTCATGATGTGCAGTTGCCTGATCCTTTTCTGTTTATCGCGGGATGGCGGACAGTGATGAGATGATTGATGTACTTTTAGAGTTTGACGGAGCCGATCAGGCAGAGTGGTTTCAAAAAGTATTAGTTGATTCAGCTGCAGACAAGCGTTTGCAACCTGAGGAACAGTTGGCGAACTTGCGCGATCAGATTGACCAAATTCTTGATATTTATTCTGATATTCAACAACAACTAAAAGAGGGGGCAGGTGAACGAGAAAAAGACTTGAAGAAATTCTTGGAGATGGCTGAAAAAGATATGGCTCGCTTGAATAGAGAAATAAATCAAATTGAAGAAAAAGGTGAAAATCCTTGAATTTTTTATAGATTGCAATGGTTGGAAAAAAGTACGTTCCTAAAATTATTGAAAAGAGTATTTCACAGTAACCTATTGTGTTGATGATGCAGTAATACATGAATATATAGAATGATGTATTTCAGATGAGGGTGATAAAAATAGAAAAATTAATAATGCAAAAGTGCATTGACTTTTCCTCAAACTTAAATTTTGTAGGTGGGCAAATAACGAGAGATGGAACATTACTGCTAATTGAAAGTGGCTTAGAGGAAAGTGGCTTAGAGGAGTTGGATTTTTTTCAGCGTCCTGTAGCAAAACACAACTGGACAATTCGGATGATTAACGGTGAAAATATAGAAACAGTTGAATTACAAAAGGTTCCACTTATACCGACGGAGGTAGACTTATTTTCAGATGGTTCATTGTTGCTTGTGCAATCCCGTTGTTTGAAAGATGGAAAATATATGGAAAGAAATGCAAGAAGATACAATCCTAACGGGCAATTAATTGAAGCATTCCCGCTTGGTGATGGGATTGAAAATGTACAAATCGACGAAACCGATACGATTTGGGTTAGTTATTTTGATGAAGGGATATTTGGGAATTTTGGATGGGAACAGCCTATGGGAAGTGAAGGTATTGTTGCCTACACGATGAATGGAAATAAGCTATGGGGTGCAAGTGGCTATGGAATTGTTGATTGCTACGCACTAAATGTTGTGAGTTCAAGGGAAGTCTATTTCTACTATTATGATGATTTTTTTCTCGTACAATTAAATGAGAAGAAAGAGACTATTCGATATCGTGTCGAAGGAAAGGGTGCGATGCAGCAATTTATGTTTGACCAAGCAGGTATGATTGGTCAAATAGATATGTATACAATAATGCGTTTTCAAATAAAAAATCGTACGATTACTCCAAAGAAAAAACTGCAGTTAATAGATGAACACGGCAAACGTATTATTGGCCCAGTGTTTATGCGGGGAACGTTTCTTTATGCGTATGGAAAAGATGGAGTCTATAGGAAACTGTGACCTGTGATTGCTTCGATCTTTAGCAAAAGAGTTCGTATATGAGATCAGCTCTTCAAACAAAAATGTGAAGAGGTTTTTTGAGGTCGCGGGAAGAAATTCGAAAAGAATGGGAAATGGGTCCTTTTCGATCCTTTTTTCATAAGCTTTTAAGTTAAGCGGTTTACTCATAAGGATGGCTCTTTTTTGAGTGATTTGATGATGGAATGTTAATTGAAAGGAGATGATGGCATGTCTGAAGGGGTTTATGTAACGGTAGTAGGGAGTAAGCATTATAAAGGTTCAGCAATTTTTCAGGTGGGGCAAATTATTCGACTTGTGAAAGATTATAAAAATGCTTATGACGACGAGGCGATTGCGGTTGAAATCGACGGACTTGGACATGTTGGCTATGTTGCCAATAGTACATATACGGTTGCCAGAGGAACGAAAAGTGCGGGCAGGATCTACGATACTTTTGATCACTATAGCTATGGCGTTATTCGTTTTATCTTAAAAGGGGATGCCATCGCCCAACTTCTAGACTACCATGAATATTCACTCCAAAACGACGAATTCAAAATTACAACGAGTTTTCTCATACCAAAATAATTTATATATTCTGTGTGCACTCAGTAGGGAAAGAAAGCCCCCCTACTGATGGAAGTCTCGCTTTATTTGATTGAATCTCCGCTAGCTTTACGATTGTTCAAGCTTTGTTCATGATGTGCTTTTAGTCGTTTTTGAGCAGAGATGCGTTCCGGCGTAATGGGGATATGTTTCATTGCTTTACCCAGGCCGTGAAGGGGCATATTTCCATATACCGATTCGTAATTTCCCTTTTTCGGCTCATAAGTTTCATGATAGATTCCGACCGCATCATTATTCCCGACTTTTTTATTAAAATTTTTCCAGGCAGCCAAATGCTTGTCTCCCTTTGCATAAGCCAGAAGATCAGCTGTTGAGCGCCAGTATTGAATCATGACAGTTGTCCTAAGGCCGAAATAACTTTCCATAGATAAAAATCCTAACTCTTCCTTTTTGGTATAAAGCTCCTTAATCATCCCGGGCATCGCGTTAAATACTGGTATCCATTTATGCACAGCATAACGTTTGTTAATCCGCATGCCGATCAGAAACACGACAATGTCCTCATCATTCTCCGTTGTATAACGCCCGGTATAAATTTGTTTCGCCATTTTTAATTTCCCCCTTTTAAAAACTGTTCCATTGTTTCGTCACACCATTCAATAGCAGCCATTGTGATCCGTTTTCCATAGTCTAGGGTGAACAGCCAATATCTGGCATCTTCCTTGTCATGCTTATTGGTGGAAATCATTTGTTCTATACGGCTATATGTTTCGTAACGTTCTTCCAATTTTCGTTTGTATTCCTCAAGGTGCAATAATGTATTTTCTTTAGACCGGTGGCGTCCAAAAAATAATTTGAGTAAAATCTCATTCCGCTCGACAGGTATTTGCTCGACAGGCTTCTCCAACCAATCCTTTAAGACAATTTTTCCTTTTTGTGTAAGGTGGTACTCTTTTCGATCTGGCTTCCCTTCCTGAGAGGAAATGTGGACTGTGGCTAACTCTTCCTCCACAATCAGTTTTAGTGTTGGATAAATCTGTCCATAACTAATCTTCCAAAAATGATTTAAACTTTGATCGATTAGTTGCTTAATTGCATATCCTGATTTGCATTCTGTCGTTAAAATTCCAAGAATTGCATACGTTGTATGATTATATTTTTTCAAAGGAATCTCCCTATCTAATTGATATATATCTTTATGATATATATATTACCAAAAATTTCTCAAATAGCAAGAGGAATTTGGAAAACAAAAGGCAAAATGCACAGTTAGACGTTCATGCCGCTTCCGCGGCACCATCAGCAGGATGAAAATGGATCAACGTCGAAGTATATTTTTACGGC